>JALAGK010000447.1 GCA_022712475.1 Enterobacteriaceae bacterium | reverse complement strand
ACTTTGTACTCAAGACAAGCAGGCTTTTTCAGCGCTGTCTTCACGGTCAATACAGCAAATAAATGCAAATGAGAAATATAATCATTTTACCCCATATTACAACTGACAAACGTCAGGTGTTTTCGGCACAGTCCGCCAGCAAAAAGTAAATGAATTGTTTCACAAATTGCGAAATGACACCTTTTCACACACAATCAAACTTGCCGCACTTTTCAATGGCGTGAATCATAAACAGCATGACAGTATTTTCTGTAAGACACATGCTGTCCCGGTACCTGTAAAGGTTAGCCAAAAAAGCGGAGTGATTATGGGTAGAGAAGTTGTGTTACTGGCAGCAGCGTTGCTGCTTGGAAGCGCCAACCAGGTGCTGGCCGCGCAGGGTGGCGCGGATGAACAGGCGGAAGCCTTAACGCAGCCACAGGCACAACACGGTGACGCGTCATTCGAACTCAAAGAATTTAGCGCTGATTTCCGTACCTTTAAGCCAGGTGACATCGTCCCGGAACTGTATCGTTCAAAGCAATATGAAATCAGCCAGTGGAACCAGCGCCACCTGCCCGCACCGGATGCCGACAGCCACTGGACTTACATGGGCGGCAACTATGTGCTCATCACCAATGCCGACGGCAAAGTCCTGCGCGCCATGTCGGGCGATATCTTTTATCAGCACTAATACAGATGATTGAACTTCACGCTCTGCGCCCGTAAAAAAGCCGCTTCACAGGAAGCGGCTTTAAGCAAATCACCTCAAACTATCATACTGCGCGAAACGCTATCTCGCCCGGGATCACCTCTCCCTGCCAGTAAAGCTGAGCGGCCACACGGCCCGCAAGCTGACGATACATGGCAGTAAATTCACTGTCCGGGCGGCTCACCACCGTCGGCTGTCCCCGGTCCAGGTCTTCACGTAGCGTAATATGCAGCGGCATCTGCCCCAGCAATGCCGTGTGGTAGGTTGCCGCCAGTTTCTCAGCGCCACCGGTGCCAAAAATCGGCTCATGGTGCCCACAGTTGCTGCAAATATGCATGCTCATGTTCTCAACAATACCCAGCACCGGCACATCAACTTTGCGGAACATCACGATGCCTTTTTTGGCATCCAGCAGCGCGACGTCCTGCGGCGTGGTGACCACCACTGCGCCGGTCACCGGAATGTTCTGCGCCAGTGTCAGCTGAATGTCGCCGGTGCCTGGCGGCATGTCGAGCACCAGATAGTCCAGCTCCGGCCACAGGGTTTCCTGCAACATTTGCATCAGCGCTTTGCTCGCCATCGGCCCGCGCCAGACCATGGCATTATCATCAGTCACGAGATAGCCAATGGAATTCGTGGCAAGACCGTGGGCCAGAATCGGCGCCATGTGGGTGCCATCCGGCGAGGTGGGGCGCTCGCCTTCTGCGCCAAGCATGGTCGGGATAGACGGGCCGTAGATGTCGGCATCAAGAATACCGACTTTCGCCCCTTCAGCGGCCAACGCCAGCGCCAGGTTTACGGCGGTGGAGGATTTCCCCACGCCGCCCTTGCCGGAGCTGACAGCGATGATGTTCTTGACACCATTGATGCCCGGCTGGTCCTTTACACGCTTGAGCGTGGCGATATTGTGGCTGAGTTTCCAGTCAATGGCTTTCGCGCCAGTCAGGCGCAGCAAATCCGCACTGCACTGCTCTTTAAGTTCTTCAAATGCGCTCTTCCAGGCAAACGGCATTTGCAGCTCAATGTGCACGGTGTCGTCAAGCCAGGCCACGTGGTGCAGCGCTTTGAGGGCCGTGAGATTGTGAGTTAACGTTGGGTGCTGAAAATTGACCAGCGTCCCGGCAACCGTGGCGCGCAGGGCTTCCGGGGATCTGGACGGGGATTGCGAGTTCATCCCGACTCCTTTGTTAGGGTAATGGCATTGCTTGCCCTTAAGCATACCAGAGAGCGAATAATTCCCCCATCACTCGCTTTTGGCTTACCAAACTATTCCCCATTTGTTACTATCAAACCCCTTTTTTACTCATGAAAACTCAACGATAACTATGGCTCACGTCGCGAAGAAAATACTGGTTACCTGCGCCCTTCCCTATGCGAATGGCTCCATTCATCTCGGTCACATGCTGGAGCATATCCAGGCGGATGTCTGGGTTCGGTATCAGCGAATGCGCGGCCACAACGTCAACTTCATCTGCGCCGACGATGCCCACGGCACGCCGATTATGCTCAAAGCGCAGCAGCTTGGTATAACGCCAGAGCAGATGATTGGCGAAATGAGCCAGGAACATCAGACCGATTTTGCCGGTTTTGATATCAGCTATGACAACTACCACTCCACGCACAGCGAGGAGAACCGTGAGCTGTCTGAGCTTATCTATACGCGCCTGAAAGAAAACGGCTTTATCAAAAACCGCACCATCTCCCAGCTTTATGATCCGGAAAAAGGCATGTTCCTGCCGGACCGTTTCGTGAAAGGTACCTGCCCAAAATGTAAATCACCGGATCAGTACGGCGACAACTGCGAAGTGTGCGGCGCGACCTACAGTCCCACCGAACTGATTGACCCGAAATCCGTGGTATCTGGCGCCACACCAGTGATGCGTGAGTCCGAGCACTACTTCTTTGACCTGCCGTCGTTTAGCGAAATGCTTAACGCCTGGACACGCTCCGGCGCGCTTCAGGAGCAAGTCGCGAACAAAATACAGGAGTGGTTCGATGCCGGTTTGCAGCAGTGGGATATCTCCCGCGATGCGCCTTACTTCGGTTTTGAAATCCCCAACGCGCCGGGGAAATACTTCTACGTCTGGCTGGACGCGCCTATTGGCTACATGGGCTCGTTTAAAAACCTGTGCGACAAGCGCGACGATTTGAATTTTGACGACTGGTGGAAAAAAGACTCTGACGCCGAGCTGTATCACTTCATCGGTAAAGACATCGTTTACTTCCACAGCCTGTTCTGGCCGGCGATGCTCGAAGGCAGCGGCTATCGCAAGCCAACGAATCTGTTTGTGCACGGCTACGTCACCGTAAACGGTGCCAAGATGTCCAAATCACGCGGCACTTTCATCAAAGCCAGCACCTGGCTTAAGCATTTTGATGCCGACAGCCTGCGCTACTACTACACCGCCAAGCTGTCGTCACGCATTGACGATATCGATCTTAACCTCGAAGACTTCGTACAGCGTGTTAATGCCGATATTGTCAACAAAGTGGTTAACCTGGCGTCCCGTAACGCGGGCTTTATCGCCAAACGCTTTGGTGGCGAACTGGCCGCAGAGCTTGCTGATCCGGCGTTGTATAAAACCTTTACCGACGCGGCACAGAGCATTGGTGAAGCATGGGAAAGCCGCGAATTTGGTCGCGCAGTGCGTGAAATTATGGCAATGGCGGATCTTGCTAACCGCTATGTGGATGAGCAGGCACCGTGGGTTGTCGCTAAAGAGGAAGGCCGCGATGCGGACCTGCAGGCTATCTGCTCAATGGGCATCAACCTGTTCCGTGTTCTGATGACCTGGCTTAAGCCGGTGCTGCCTTCACTGGCCGAGCGCACCGAAGCCTTCCTCAATACCACTCTGACCTGGGACGGTATTGCCCAGCCGCTGCTTAGCCACAAGGTGAATACCTTCAAGGCGCTGTACAACCGTATCGACACGAAGCAGGTTGACGCGCTGGTTGAGGCCTCAAAAGAAGAAGTGAAAGCCACCACAGCGCAGCCGGTGAGCGGCCCGCTTGCTGATGAGCCTATTGCTGACACCATTGCGTTTGACGATTTCGCGAAAGTAGATATGCGCATTGCGCTCATTGAAAACGCCGAGTTTGTGGACGGCTCCGATAAACTGCTGCGCCTGACGCTGGATCTCGGCGGCGAGAAGCGCAACGTGTTCTCCGGCATCCGCTCCGCTTACCCGGATCCACAGGCGCTGATTGGCCGCCTGACAGTGATGGTCGCCAACCTCGCGCCGCGTAAAATGCGCTTTGGCATGTCTGAAGGTATGGTGATGGCCGCAGGCCCTGGCGGGAAAGACATCTTCCTGTTAAGCCCGGACAGCGGCGCACAGCCGGGCCAGCGCGTGAGTTAATCACACCTGAGACGTAAAGCAAAACCCCACGCGACGCCGTGGGGTTTTGCTTTTCTAAGGCAGGGCAATTTAACAAGATGCGGTTAAGGAGGCATGTCTTATGCCTGGAAAAATAGCCCTCGCGACACTCGCGTTTATCAGAAAAGTGCGTCGAGCCTGAACCCTGTCACTCATCCGGCACATAAAGCTTCGTTAACCGATTTCTTTCACCGTATAATCCTTTCGCTAACAAAAGGAACACATTATGAAACCAGGTAAAATCGCGATAATCACCGGCATGGTCCTCATGGCGCTCGGGGGTATTGGTGGCGTTATGCTGATGGGTTACAGCATTATCGTGCGTATGGGGTAAAGCGGCGCTGTAAATGCGCAAAAGCGCTATCAACCACAACCGCCATCAGTGCCACCGTCACAGCCCCCTGAATCACCCACGCGGTATTAAACCCGCTGAGGCCGATAATAATCGGTGTGCCAAGCGAGCGCACGCCAACGGTCGAGGCAATGGCCGCCGTGCCGATGTTAATAATCACCGATGTTCTGACGCCTGCCAGTATGACCGGTGCCGCCAGCGGCAGTTCGACCTGCCACAGCCGTTGCCAGTTGCTCATGCCAACTCCATTTGCCACGTCGCGTGCATCACCCGGCACCGCCGCCATTCCCGCCAGCGTGCCCTGTAATATCGGCAATAATCCGTAAAGCACCAGCGCAATCAGCGCAGGCGTTTGTCCAAAACCCAGCACGGGTACGGCAACAGCCAACACAGCAACGGGCGGGAACGTCTGTCCCACAGCCGCCAGGGTTTCTGCCAGCGGGCGAAACTCACGCCCAGCAGGACGCGTCACAGCAATCCCCACACCAATGCCAATCACCGCCGCCAGCAAACTGGAGGTCAGCACCAGCAACATATGCACCAACGCCAGCGCAGCAAAGCTGTCCTGCTGATACAGCGGGCGGTCCAGCGCAGGAAACCATCCGGCCCACAGGGCTTCGCTGTGCGGCAGCGCAGCCAGCAATACAATAAACAGCATCAGCAGCCAGAATAAAGATGAGCGCAACACCGCCCTTACCCTGTTCACGGCGCTTCAACCAAATCATTGAAATGCAGTACCCCGCACGGCTGACCGGCGGCATCGGTAACACCCAGAGTGGTCACGCCGAACTCCACAAAACGTGACAGCGCCTCGCGCAGTGTTAAGTCATGAGGCACTGACTCACCGCTGTAGCGCACCTCGCGACGCATACGCTGGGCCACCGTTTGCAGCGACAGCAACCGCACGCCCGGCTCGTGGCTACCAAAAAACGCGCGTACAAACGGGCTGGCAGGCTGGCTCAGGAGTTCATGCGGCGTCCCCTGCTGTATAACCTTACCCCCGTCCAGTAGCACCACGCGGTCGGCAAGACGCAGCGCTTCATCGACATCATGCGTCACCAGGACAATGGTGCGCCCCTGCATCTGATGAATACGCCGAATTTCCTGTTGCATTGCCGTGCGGGTTACCGGGTCAAGCGCGCCGAATGGCTCATCCATCAACAGTACTTGCGGATCGGCTGCCAGCGCTCGCGCCACGCCCACCCGCTGCTGTTGCCCGCCTGAAAGCTGGTGCGGATAACGCTCACGAAACAACGCGGGCTCAAGCCCCAGCAGATGTAAAAGCTCATCCACTCGCGCATTGATTTTCTGCTTCGGCCAGCCCAGTAACGTTGGCACAGTGGCGATGTTGCGCGCCACGCTCCAGTGCGGAAACAGACCGACAGACTGAATGGCATAACCAATACGCTGGCGCAGTTGCCGCGGGTCAATGTCGGTAATATCGCGCCCGGCAAAACGTATCTGCCCGGCGTCGTGCTTTATCAGCTGGTTTATCATCTTAAGCGTAGTGGACTTCCCTGAGCCGGACGTGCCCAGCAGCACCATGAATGCCCCTTGCGGGCAGTTTAGCGACAGCGTATCCACCGCCGCGCGTCCCTGGTAATATTTACTGACGCCGTTAAATTCAATCATGGTTTGCCGCCTCCAGCCCGACAATCAGCAGGTTAAACAGCGCATCTGCCAGTACCGCCAGCGCGATAACCGGGATAACTCCCAGCAGCACCAGATCCAGTGCGCTACTGAGCAGCCCCTGAAACACCAGCGCGCCAAAACCGCCTGCACCAATCAACGCGGCTACCACCGCCATACCGAGCGTCTGCACCGCCACCACTTTCAGACCACGCAGCAATACTGGCAGCGCCAGCGGCACTTCCACCTGAAAGAAGATTTGCTGCGCCGACATCCCCATGCCGCGAGCGCTTTCACGTACCTCAGCGGGCACCTGCTCCAGCCCTGCCACCACACTTCTGACCAGCGGCAACAGGGCATACAGCACCAACGCCAGCAGCGCAGGCGTCAACCCGGTGCCGCTAATACCGCTGACCCCCAGCCCGGACAACCAGCGTCCCAGGTCAGCCAGTGGCGCTATCAGTAACCCAAATAACGCCACAGCTGGCACCGTCTGGATAACATTTAATACGCCAAATATCGGGCCACGCAGCGCGCTGCGACGATAGCTCCACACGCCCAGCGGCACGCCAATGAGCAGCGCGGGCAATAGCGTTGCGCCGAGCAACAACAGATGGCGGCTCAGCGCATCGTCAAACACATCTTGTCGGTTAGCGTACTCTTTTAGAAGAGAGAGGCTGGCAAACTGCCCGTTTGCCAGCAGCAGTATAGGAATCACCCATACCTGCGCCTGCAATAGCCAGCGCCAGAGTCCGCGCCGGGTCAGTCGCCCTGCCGCATCGCTGCATAACAGCAGGCACAGCGACACTAACAGCCACAGCCCACTACCTGGCGAGGTGCGCGCCGCCGGGCTGGCGTCAGTGGCAAGCATGTCGGCGCTACGCGCAAGCAGTAACAACAGCACTATCAGCAACGCCTGGCTTATCACCAGTGTGGCGATGCATGACGCGCGCAGATACGGTGTGAACGTCAGTACGCACAAAAACGCAAAGGGAATGAGTAACAACCAGAATGCCGTGCCCAGTAGCGCCGGTAAGAAAACCGGCTCGCCGGAAAGCAGCCGGTTAGGCGCATGGCTGATAAACGGCAGTCCCGCCGCCAGCGCCATGAGTATCACCAATAGCAGGGCGACACGGTTATAGCAGTGCAGTCTCACGCCTTATTGCTCCGTGTTGAGAAGCCCTTTTTGCCTGAGCCAGTCACCTGCCACTTTACGCGCATCAAGCCCATCCACGGCAATGCTGGCGTTAAGCTGCTGTAAGGTTTTTTCATCCAGCGCACTGAAAACCGGCTTGAGCCAGTCGCCCATGTGCGGGTAGGCCTTAAGTACGGCCTCACGCACTACCGGGGCTGGCGCGTAAATGGGCTGTACCGCCTTCGGGTCACCTAACGTCACTAGCCCCAGCGCCGCTACCGGACCGTCGGTGCCATAGGCCATTGCGGCATTGACGCCGGAGGTTTGCTGCGCCGCGGCACGCAGTGTGACCGCAGTATCCCCACCCGCCAGTGACAAAAGCTGGGGTTGCTCCAGTTTAAACCCGTAGGCTTTTTCAAACGCGGGCAGCGCATCGGCGCGCTCAATAAACTCCGCCGACGCCGCAAGCTTAAATTGACCACCCTCTTTCAGGTAACGACTAAGATCGGCAAGCGTTGCCAGCTTGCCCTGCTGCGCCACATCCTTACGCACAGCAATAGTCCAGGTGTTATTCGCAGGCGCTGGCGTGAGCCAGACCAGGTGATTTTGCTGCGCATCGAGCGTTTTTACTGTGTCATAGCCCTGCTGTGCATTCTTCCACACTGGCGATTTCTCTTTTTTAAAAAAGAACGCGCCGTTGCCGGTATATTCGGGATAGATATCCAGCTCCCCGGCGGTTATAGCACCACGCACGACGGAGGTCGTACCCAGCTGGATTTTATTGACGGTTTTAACGCCGTGGTTTTCAAGCACCTGCAAAATGATATTGCCCAGCAGCGAGCCTTCAGTGTCGATTTTCGAGCCGACCTTCACCGGCTCTGCCGCCTGAGCTCCTGACAGCGCCAGCATAAGCGCTGCCGCAAACGTCACGTTTTTCCACGGTCCCGTCATGGTGACCTCTCCATTTTTATTGATTTATTCGTGTGTTAACGAAGAAAAAGTGTAGTCGGGAATCGCAGGTTTGGCCGAAGTGATTGAGAATTCAGAGGATTCGGTGATAAAAAAGGCCGGTTTCCCGGCCTTCTTGCTTACTTCAATTCAAACTCGCCCTGTTTCACTCGGGCGGAATCCAGTCCGATGAAGACATTGAACTTACCAGGTTCGGCAGCATACTCCATTTTCTGGTTCCAGAACTTAAGCGCATTCACGTCAATCGGGAAGCTTACGGTGGTGGACTCTCCCGGCTTGAGCGTCACTTTCTTAAATGCTTTCAGCTCTTTTAGCGGGCGGCTCATAGATGCCGTCACATCCTGCAGATACATCTGCACCGCAGTGGCCCCTTCACGTTCGCCGGTATTGCTGACGGTGACGCTGGCGTTTACCGAGCCCTCCTTTGTCATGCTCGGTGCCGACATCTTCACATCGGACACGCTAAACGTGGTGTAGCTCAGGCCGTAGCCAAACGGATACAGCGGACCATTTGCCTCATCAAAGTAGCGAGACGTGTACTTATTCGGCTTCTCTGGGTTATATGGACGCCCGGTGTTGAGATGGCTGTAATACACCGGGATTTGACCGACCGAGCGCGGGAATGACATAGGCAGTTTGCCAGACGGGTTGTAGTCGCCAAAGAGGACATCGGCAATGGCATTGCCCCCTTCCGTACCCGCAAACCAGGTCTCAAGAATGGCATCTGCCTGTTGATCTTCTTTGACTATTGCCAGCGGGCGGCCATTCATCAGCACCAGCACCAGCGGCTTCCCGGTGGCTTTAAGCGCGCTAATCAGGTCGCGCTGGCTCTGCGGAATGGTAATGTCGGTGCGACTCGATGCCTCATGCGCCATGCCCTGCGCTTCGCCCACCACCGCAACCACCACATCAGACTGTTTTGCCGCCTCAACCGCTTCATCAATCATCTGCTGCGGCGTGCGCGAATCAACGGCCACCGCTTTTTCATACTGGTTAAGGAAGTCGATAATGCCTTTGTGATTAGTGACGTTGGCCCCTTTGGCGTAAATAATCTTTGCCTTGTCGCCCACAGCACTTCGAATGCCCTGCAGTGCCGTCACGGTCTGAGCAATCACGCCTGCGCCAGACCAACTGCCCATCATATCGCGCTGGCTATCGGCAAGCGGTCCCACCACGGCAATGGTGCCAGACTTTTTCAGCGGCAGCGTTTGCTGGCGGTTTTTTAACAACACCAGACTTTCACGGGCCACCTTACGGGCCTCTTCACGGTGCAGACGCGCTTCGGCAAAGGTGTCTTTCGGATCGGAGTCTTTCGGTCCCAGGTGACGATACGGGTCGTTAAAAAGCCCCATATCATATTTCACGTTAAGCACGTGGCGGGCGGCATCGTCCAGCTCAGCCATGGTCACGTCACCGTTTTTCACCAGCTCCGGCAGGTACTTGCTGTAGTACTCATCGCTCATGCTCATGTTAATGCCGGACTTGATAGCCACACGCACCGCGTCTTTCGGGTCGCTGGCGGTGCCGTGCTTGATGAGCTCTTTAATCGCACCGTGATCCGACACGGTAATACCGGTAAAGCCCCATTTGTCGCGCAGAATGTCTTTAAGCAGCCACGCATCAGAGGACGCAGGCGTGCCGTTAAGCGAGTTCAGGCCCACCATCACCGCGCCGCTGCCCGCATCCAGACCGGCTTTATATGGCGGCATGTAATCGTTGAACAGACGCTGCGGGCTCATGTCGACGGTGTTGTACTCTTT
>JALAGK010000446.1 GCA_022712475.1 Enterobacteriaceae bacterium | reverse complement strand
GCATTAAAGGCAATCTCATCAAAACGTTCAAACAACAGCGGGTCGGCCACCAGCTTCAACGCACTGTGGAAGCTAAACGGTGGGATAGCGCCAAAGACACAGCCTGTAAGCGCATCTACCTCTGCAGGGCTTGCCAGTGAGGCCCGCAGCCCGCCGATGTGGGCGGCGATTTTCGCAAGATCCGCCTGCTGGTCTGCCGCCAGAATAGCCAGCACGTGCTGGTTAATACCGTTGCCCTTTATCTTGCATACCAGCGCCTTCGCGCCCTGGCCGAGCGCCGTACCGCGATGTTCAGAAACTGCTTCGCATTTACCAACGGGTTCATGCTCCATGACGCGAAAACGAGCGTTCTCGCGCGTGAGTAAGTCGAGAAGCTGCTGGTGGATATCGGTAAGGGTGGCGTCGGTCATCACGTGCTCCTGCGGGTTGTAGCATATTAATAAGTCAAAAGAATAATGCAGTTCCTGGAGGATTATTATGTGTTTTGTGGCATTACGGTGGCACAGACGAGGCGTCATTCAGGCTGGTATGAGATTTTATCGTTTGTCGCGCAAAAGGGCACCTTGGATCCTGGTTTTGCTCGGCTGGTTTTCATTCTATGCGTCATTGAGGGGGGAAATGCCCGGCTGCTGCACCGGGTAACGTTTTCACTGGTTGCATAAAGAGGGTAAAGGGCCTTTGCGCGGCAAGCCATTAAAGAGAAAAGACAACCGCCAGCAGCGGCTGCCTTTAGCATAACCCTACGCTTCGCTCGCCTGTTTCTGGAATAGCTCGCGGAACACCGGGTAAATATCTTCCTGATCGCGGATATGCTGCATGGCAAAGTTATCGTATTTAGCCTGCAGATGTTCATATTCGCGCCACAGCGTCTGGTGGGCGCGGCGGGTGATTTCGATATAACTGTAGTAACGCACGACCGGCAACAGTTTTTTCGCCAGAATCTCGTGACACAACGGCGAGTCATCGGCCCAGTTATCACCATCGGAAGCCTGGGCGGCATAGATATTCCACTGAGCCGGGTCATAGCGGGCTTGTACAACATCATCCATCAGTTTGAGCGCACTGGATACAATGGTGCCGCCAGTTTCCTGCGAGTAAAAGAACTCGTGTTCATCGACCTCTTTTGCCTGCGTGTGATGGCGGATATACACCACTTCCACGTTTTTGTAGGTGCGGCTCAGGAACAGGTACAGCAGGATATAAAAGCGTTTAGCCATGTCCTTTGTCGCCTGGTCCATTGAGCCGGAAACGTCCATCAGGCAGAACATCACTGCCTGGCTCGATGGCTCCGGGCGTTTTTCATAATTTTTGTAGCGCAAATCGAAGGTGTCGATAAACGGCACTTTAGCAATGCGCTCACGCAGTTCAACTATCTCTTTACGCAGCCGTTCTTCTTCAAGAAGCTGTGCCGGTTCGCTGCGAGCGACTTGCTCAAGCGCATCTTCAAGCTCACGCAACTCGCGACGGCGTGCTGCTGTCATGGCAGTGCGGCGTGCCAGCGAGTTTTGCAGTGAGCGCACGACGCTGATGTTGGCCGGAACACCATTGGCAGTAAAGCCTGCACGATGGGTCTTGTACTCAGTGAGCTGTCGCTGCTGATTTTTCTTCAGATTTGGCAGCGCCAAATCTTCAAACAGCAGGTCGAGGTATTCGTCTTTGGAAATCTGAAAGACAAACTCGTCCTGGCCCTCACCGTCAGGACTGGCCTGGCCCTGGCCGCTGCCAGATCCGCCGCCGCCGCCTTGTGGGCGCTCAATGCGGTCATTTTGCACAAAGTGATCGTTACCTGGATGAACGCGATGACGCAGACCGCCACGGCCCTGGTGAAAAATCGGCTCACTGATGTCGTCATGCGGGATCGAGACTGATTCACCGCTGTCTACGTCAGTCACAGAACGTTTGTTAATGGCCCCGGAGATAGACTGTTTAATCTGAGTCTTATAACGGCGTAAAAAGCGCTGGCGGTTAACCGTGCTTTTATTTTTGCCGTTCAGACGTCGGTCAATGAAATAGGACATAATTCCCCCCAACAGCTTGTGTCCGGTGCACAGCGACCGCGCCGTTGCTCGCGGGCGCTGTTAACGCCGGGCAGCGGTTAGCCGCCGCCCGGCTGCTGCGTTTGTCTTACGACGATTTACGCACGCGCAGATACCATTCACACAGCAGACGCACCTGCTTGCGGGTATAGCCTTTCTCCATCATACGGTCGACAAAATCGTCGTGCTTTTTCTGCTCGTCGGTGGAAGTTTTGGCGTTAAACGAAATTACTGGCAACAGCTCTTCGGTATTCGAGAACATTTTCTTCTCAATGACCGTGCGCAGTTTCTCGTAGCTGGTCCAGTTCGGGTTACGGCCGTTGTTCTGAGCACGGGCGCGCAGCACGAAGTTAACGATTTCGTTACGGAAATCCTTCGGATTACTGATGCCTGCGGGTTTCTCAATTTTCTCCAGTTCGGCGTTCAGGGCTTCACGGTCAAACAGTTGTCCGGTGTCCGGGTCGCGGTATTCCTGATCCTGAATCCAGAAGTCGGCATAAGTAACGTAGCGGTCAAAAATGTTCTGACCGTACTCTGAGTAGGATTCCAGATAGGCCGTCTGAATCTCTTTGCCGATAAACTCGGCGTATTTCGGAATAAGGTAGCCTTTCAGGTGCTCAAGATAACGCTCTGCCTGCTCTTGTGGGAACTGCTCGCGCTCAATTTGCTGCTCCAGTACGAAGAAAAGATGTACCGGGTTTGCCGCCACTTCCACATGGTCAAAGTTGAACACGCGGGAGAGAATTTTGAAGGCAAAGCGCGTTGACAGCCCGTTCATGCCTTCGTCCACCCCGGCGTAGTCGCGGTATTCCTGGTACGATTTGGCTTTTGGATCGGTGTCTTTTAATGTCTCGCCGTCATACACCCGCATTTTGGAGTACATGCTGGAGTTTTCTGGCTCTTTAAGACGCGAGAGAATTGAGAAGCGCGCCAGTGTTTCCAGCGTGCCAGGCGCACACGGGGCATGTGTTAGTTCACTGTGGTTAAGCAGTTTCTCATAGATTTTAATCTCTTCAGAAATCGGCAGGCAGTAAGGTACCTTGACGATGTAAACACGGTCCAGGAACGCCTCATTGTTTTTGTTATTACGGAACTGCACCCATTCCGATTCGTTGGAGTGCGCGAGAATGATGCCGTTAAACGGCAGGGCAGAGATACCCTCTGTGCCGTTATAGTTACCTTCCTGGGTGGCCGTCAGCAGTGGGTGCAGCACCTTAATGGGCGCTTTAAACATCTCGACGAATTCCATAATCCCCTGGTTAGCACGGCACAGTGCACCGGAGTAACCGTAGGCATCCGGATCGTTCTGGGCGTGGTTTTCGAGTTTGCGGATATCCACTTTGCCCACCAGCGCCGAGATATCCTGGTTGTTCTCATCACCAGGTTCGGTTTTGGCGATAGCGATTTGCTCGAGGATGGATGGCCAGACTTTAACGACGCGGAATTTAGTGATGTCACCACCGAACTCATGCAGACGCTTGGCCGCCCACGGCGACATGATGGTGCCGAGATAGCGAGTCGGAATGTTGTATTCTTTCTCCAGAATCTGTGCGTCTTCTTGCGGGTTGAACAGACACAGCGGGTGATCATTGACCGGGCTACGCTCACCGTTAGCGCTCAGCACATAAATCGGCACCCGCTGCATCAGCGCTTTAAGGCGCTCGGCAAGAGAGGATTTACCACCACCTACCGGCCCCAGCAGATACAGGATCTGTTTCTTCTCCTCCAGCCCCTGAGCCGCGTGCTTGAGATAAGACACAATCTGCTCAATGGCCTCTTCCATTCCATAAAACTCTTCAAATGCCGGATAGCGTGCAACAACCCGGTTTGAAAAGAGACGGGACAGCCGCGGGTCCAGAGCCGTATCGATCATGACTGGCTCACCGATAGCCATCAGTAGCCGCTCTGCCGCGTTGGCATAGGCACTGCGATCTTGCCGGCAAACGGTAAGAAATTCCTGCAGTGTGAACTCTTCGTCCTTGGCAGCTTCATAGCGCTGGCGATAGTGATCGAATATATTC
>JALAGK010000445.1 GCA_022712475.1 Enterobacteriaceae bacterium | reverse complement strand
GGTTAGCGTGCTTGTGCTTAAAACCACCTTTACCGGTTTTTTTGAAGCGCTTAGCAGCACCGCGTACGGTCTTAATTTTTGGCATGTTTATAACTTCCACTTCGCATTGTTAATAAACGAAACCCAGGCGAACAACACACCGGTGAGGCCGGAGCCTCACCGATTATTGTTACTTGAAGGCCTACTGTTTCTTCTTAGGTGCGAGCACCATGATCATCTGGCGGCCTTCGATCTTCGTCGGGAAGGACTCGACCACTGCCAGTTCACTCAGATCGTCTTTGACGCGGTTAAGCACCTCCATACCGATCTGCTGGTGGGCCATCTCACGCCCGCGGAAACGCAGGGTGATCTTGGCCTTATCGCCTTCTTCGAGAAAGCGTATCAGGCTGCGGAGTTTTACCTGATAGTCGCCTTCATCAGTACCAGGACGGAATTTAATTTCCTTAACCTGGATAACTTTCTGCTTTTTCTTCTGTTCTTTAGAAGACTTGCTCTTTTCATAGAGGAACTTGCCGTAATCCATGATACGGCACACGGGCGGCTCGGCGTTAGGGCTGATCTCGACCAGGTCGACACCGGCCTCTTCAGCCTGTTCAATTGCTTCACGCAGGCTGACAATACCAATCTGCTCGCCATCCAGACCTGTCAAGCGAACCTCTTGTGCGCGAATTTCGCCGTTAATACGATTCGGACGCGCTGTTTGAACTCGTTTTCCGCCTTTAATACCTTATTCCTCCAATTGGTGAAGATTGCGGCTGCGAATCTCTTCTTGCAGCTTAGCAATAACGTCGCTTACGTCCATGCTACCGAGGTCTTTACCACGGCGTGTACGCACCGCCACTTTGCCGGCTTCGACTTCTTTGTCGCCACAAACCAGCATATACGGAACACGACGAAGAGTATGCTCGCGGATTTTAAAGCCAATCTTCTCGTTTCTCAAGTCCGCTTTTACTCGAATGCCTGCACTTTGCAGTTTACGCACCAGTTCTTCGACATATTCAGACTGTGAATCGGTAATATTCATCACCACAACCTGCACTGGCGCAAGCCATGTCGGGAAGAAGCCGGCAAACTCTTCAGTGAGGATACCGATAAAGCGTTCCATTGACCCCAGGATAGCACGGTGAATCATGACCGGCACCTGGCGTTCGTTATTTTCCCCTACGTAGGACGCATTCAGACGCGACGGCAGCGAGAAGTCAAGCTGCACGGTGCCGCACTGCCAGGCTCGGTCCAAGCAATCGTAGAGGGTGAACTCAATTTTAGGACCATAGAAAGCGCCCTCGCCCGGCTGGTACTCAAATGGGATGCTGTTTTCTTCGAGCGCCATCGCGAGATCCGCTTCAGCGCGGTCCCACATATCGTCAGTGCCAATACGCTTTTCAGGGCGGGTGGAGAGCTTCACCACAATTTTTTCAAAACCGAACGTGCTGTACATATCGTACACCATGCGGATGCAGCTGTTTACTTCATCGCGCACCTGGTCTTCGGTACAGAAAATATGGGCGTCGTCCTGAGTAAAGCCGCGTACGCGCATCAGACCGTGCAACGCACCTGACGGTTCGTTACGGTGGCAGCTACCGAACTCTGCCATACGCAGCGGCAGGTCACGATAAGACTTCAGGCCCTGGTTAAAGATTTGCACGTGGCCCGGGCAGTTCATCGGCTTAATGCAATATTCACGGTTCTCAGAGGAAGTCGTGAACATCGCATCTTTGTAGTTATCCCAGTGGCCGGTTTTTTCCCACAGCACGCGGTCCATCATGAACGGACCTTTCACTTCCTGGTACTGGTACTCTTTGAGCTTGGAGCGTACAAACACTTCCAGTTCACGGAAGATGGTCCAGCCGTCGTTGTGCCAGAATACCATACCCGGGGCTTCTTCCTGCATGTGATACAGGTCGAGCTGCTTACCAATTTTACGATGGTCGCGCTTTGAGGCTTCTTCCAGACGCTGCAGATAGGCTTTAAGCTCTTTCTTATCTGCCCACGCGGTGCCATAAATACGCTGCAACATTTTATTGTTGCTGTCGCCACGCCAGTAAGCACCAGCGGTTTTCATTAACTTAAAGTTATGGCAAAAGCGCATATTCGGCACATGCGGACCACGGCACATGTCGATGTATTCTTCGTGGTGATACAGCCCCGGCTTGTCATCGTGGCTGATGGTTTCATCCAGAATGGCAACCTTATAGGTTTCGCCGCGGTCAACGAAGGCTTTACGCGCCTCTTCCCAGCTGACTTTCTTCTTGATGACGTCGTAGTTTTTTTCCGCCAGCTCGTGCATCCGCTTTTCAAGCTGATCGATATCTTCCTGGGTCAGGGTGTGATCGAGGTCTACATCATAGTAAAAACCGTTGTCAATCACCGGCCCGATAGCCATTTTGGTTTTCGGCCACAGCTGTTTGATAGCATGGCCCAGCAGGTGCGCACAGGAGTGGCGAATAATCTCCAGCCCCTCGGCATCTTTAGCAGTAATAATGGCAAGTGCTGCGTCCTGCTCAATCGGATCACAGGCATCAACCAGCTCACCGTTAACACGCCCGGCAATGCAGGCTTTTCCAAGACCCGGACCAATATCCAGCGCCACATCCATTGGGCTGACGGCATGGTCATAAGAACGCTGGCTACCATCAGGAAGAGTAATAACAGGCATTAAATAATCCTTATTTGCAGTGGTGAGCCACACGCAAGCTCACATACAAAGTGTGTCTGTAAAAAAATTGCGGCCCCGCTGCCGTCTCGCCAACAATCGCGAGTCAGGCTGTGAGACCGTTAACCTGCACGTTCGCAAAACCGATACGCGCGATTACGGATGGTAACACTTCAGCGCTTCACTGTCGCCCTGCGTTATGACGAGAAGATACTTAAATGTATTGCGGACAATGGTGGCAAATAAAAACGCCAGGTAGCACAAACCCGGCGTTATGCATGAGGGAAAGTCAGGTGGTTATGCCTGCGGTTTTATAACTCGCGGGCTTATTGTCTGACTGGCCATTGTTGATGAAGCCACGTTATCCACCGTGGTTTCAGGGGCAGAGTCTGCCATCTGTGCACTCTCCTGGTTCGCAGGCTGCTCAGACTC
>JALAGK010000444.1 GCA_022712475.1 Enterobacteriaceae bacterium | reverse complement strand
CTTTAAAGACTTCATCAACTTCCCGAACGTGGGTAAAGCCAACCTGGTCAATAAACCGCTACCGCGCCTGCGCCACATCTGGTTTGATAATTTTCGCAACGGCTTCGACGCCATCCGCGAGCGCGACGTGCTACTTTATTATCCGTACCACACGTTTGAACACGTGCTGGAACTGCTGCGCCAGGCATCATTCGACCCCAGCGTACTGGCCATCAAAATCAATATTTACCGCGTGGCAAAAGATTCACGCATTATTGAGTCGATGATCCATGCTGCGCACAACGGTAAAAAAGTCACCGTGGTAGTCGAGCTACAGGCGCGTTTTGACGAAGAAGCGAATATCCACTGGGCCAGACGTCTGACCGAAGCCGGTGTACACGTTATCTTCTCAGCTCCCGGGCTTAAAATTCACGCCAAGCTATTTCTCATCTCGCGTAAAGAAGGCGACGACGTGGTGCGCTATGCCCATATTGGTACCGGCAACTTCAACGAAAAAACCGCGCGGCTTTATACCGACTACTCACTGCTGACGGCCGATGCGCGCATTACCAACGAAGTGCGCCGGGTATTTAACTTTATCGAAAACCCCTATCGCCCTGTCACCTTTGACTATCTGTTGGTGTCGCCGCAGAACTCACGCCGCCTGCTCTATGAATTGGTGGATAAAGAAATTGCCAACGCCCAGCAAGGGCTACCCTGTGGCATTATGCTTAAGCTAAATAATCTTGTCGATAAAGGACTGGTTGACCGCCTTTATACCGCCTCAAGCTTCGGTGTGCCGGTCAATCTGCTGATTCGTGGTATGTGCTCACTCATACCGCAGCTTGAAGGCATCAGTGACAACATTAACGTTATCAGCATCGTTGACCGTTATCTGGAGCACGACCGGGTTTATATTTTTGAAAACGGCGGTGACAAGAAAGTGTTCCTGTCCTCAGCCGACTGGATGACGCGCAACATTGACTACCGCATAGAAGTGGCCGTTGCGCTACTGGATCCACGCCTGAAACAACGCGTGCTGGATATTATTGCCATTTTATTCAGCGACACGGTAAAAGCACGCATTGTCGATAAAGAACTCAGCAACCGTTACGTCCCGCGTGGTAACCGCCGTAAGGTGCGTTCACAGCTGGCGATTTACGATTACATTAAATCTCTGGAACAGCCTGAATAATCATGCCGATTAACCAACACACTCCGCGACCGCAGGAATTTGCTGCGGTTGATCTCGGCTCAAACAGCTTTCACATGGTCATTGCCCGCGTGGTAGACGGCGCGATGCAAATCATTGGCCGTCTGAAGCAACGCGTACATCTGGCTGATGGTCTGGATGCGAATAACCGCCTTAGCGAAGAGGCGATGGAGCGCGGTCTCGCCTGCCTCGCGCTGTTTGCTGAAAGGCTACAAGGGTTTAATGCCTCCAGCGTCTGCATTGTGGGCACCCACTCACTGCGAGAGGCGATTAACGCACAGGAGTTTTTGCAGCGTGCTGAGCAGGTTATCCCTTACCCGATAGAAATTATCTCCGGTAACGAAGAAGCGCGCCTGATTTTTATGGGTGTTGAACACACCCAGCCGGAGCGTGGCAGCAAGCTGGTCATTGATATCGGCGGAGGGTCAACGGAGCTGGTAATTGGTGAGAATTTTGAGCCACGGCTGGTAGAGAGTCGCCGCATGGGCTGCGTAAGCTTTGGTCAGAATTTCTTCCCCAATGGCACTATTAGCATTGAGAACTTCCGCCGCGCGCGGCTGGCTGCCGTGCAAAAGCTGGAAAATCTTGCCTGGCAGTTTCGTATTCAGGGTTGGAATGTGGCGCTGGGTGCCTCCGGCACAATCAAAGCCGCGCATGAAATTCTGCTTGAGATGGGCGAGAAAGACGGCATGATCACCCCTGAGCGCCTGGATAAGCTGTGTGAGGCCGTACTGTCGTACAAAACCTTCGCCGCCCTGAGCTTGCCGGGTCTTTCTGAGGAACGCAAAGCAGTTTTTGTGCCGGGTCTGGCTATTCTGTGTGGCGTGTTTGATTCACTGGGCATCAAAGAGCTACGCCTGTCTGATGGTGCGCTACGCGAAGGCGTACTGTATGAAATGGAAGGTCGCTTTCGTCACCAGGATGTGCGCATCCGCACCGCTAAAAGTCTTGCCACCCGCTACGATATCGACGCCGATCAGGCGCAGCGTGTGCTGGAAACCACCCTGAATATGTACGAGCAATGGCAAGCACGCCACCCTAAATGCGTTAACGTACAGATGATGGCGCTGCTCAAGTGGGCTGCCATGCTACACGAAGTGGGCTTGAGCATTAACCACAGTGCCCTGCATCGCCATTCAGCCTATATTCTCCAACACAGCGACTTACCAGGCTTCACTCAGGAACAGCAGTTGATGATGGCAACCCTGGTGCGCTTTCACCGCAAAGGCGTCAAGCTTGATGAAATCCCACGCTTTACGCTGTTTCGTAAAAAAGAGTTTATCCCGCTCATTAAGCTGCTGCGTCTTGGCGTGTTGCTGAATAACCAACGTCAGGCAACAACCACACCGCCAACGCTGGTGCTGGAAGCCGAAGATAACCACTGGACGCTGCGCTTCCCGCACGACTGGTTTAGTCAGAACGCACTGGTACTGCTTGATCTTGAACGTGAGCAGAAATACTGGGAGGCAGTTAGCGGCTGGAAACTTAAAATCGAAGAAGAGGAAAACAACCACCAGGCTGTTTCCTGATGCCGGCGGGCGCTATCTGCGCTCGCTTTTATACTCAGACTAAATCCTCCAGCGGCCTGGGTCGGTCTATCAGGTGGCCCTGAATATAATCAATGCCAAGCTCTTTGACCGCATCCAGTACGTCCTGCGTCTCCACGAACTCTGCCACCAGCTGCATATTCTTCATTCTCGCCAGCTGGCAGATAGACTCCACCAACTGGTAATCAATGCTGCTTGAAGCAATGTTGCGAATAAAGCTGCCGTCGAGTTTAAGAATATCGACACTCATTTCCCTGAGATAAGCGTAGCTGGAGTAGCCGGTACCAAAATCGTCAATCGCGATGCGACAGCCGAGTTGCTGAAGCTGGAAGATTGTCTGTCTGGCAAGCGCCATATTTGTAAGCGAGCTGCTTTCGGTTATCTCAAACACCAACTGCCAGGCCTGCACGTCGTAGCGTTTGAGCAACTGACCAACTTCAATGGCAAAATTCGCACGGCAGATTGATGCCGCAGTCAGGTTAATAGAAAAACGCACGCCTGGCAGCGCTTCACGATGATGAGCAATAAACTGCAGCGTGGTTTCCAGCACCCAACTATCGATACGCGAAGACAAACCAAACTCATGTGCAATAGGCAGGAAGCTGTCTGGCGCGACCAGGGAACCGTCGTCACTCTTCATTCTGAGCAGAATTTCATAGAAATGATCGCCGCGGATGCCTTCAACGCGCTGTACCATGAGCTGAAAACCACCGTCGTCCAGCGCTTTTTGCAGCCTGTTCATCATACTGACTTTCTGCTTCACGGCGTTTTGAACGTGACGCGCACCGCGCATTTGCAGGCTTTCCGGGCGATTAGTACTCAGCGAAAAATCCGCCATTGTCCCAAGTTCACCAAGCAACAAGTGCTGATGCACTATCGGCGAACGCACGTAACAATACCCCAACCCAACCTGAAGCTGCATTGACATACCGTCCCACATAAAACGGAAGCCACGGGTTTTCTGATAAAGCTCCTCGAGTCGTGTTTTACTCGACTCTCCGCTCAAACGCAGCACCAGTTCTTTGTTTGACAGGTGATATATTTTTTCATCTTCCAGCAGGGACTGCTGAAGCCAGTTTGCCAGCTGTTGCTTGTAGCTGATGCGCATCAGAACGCCATAATTGCGTCCCAGCAAATCCATTTCAGGGAAGTTCAACAGGCATAGCGTCGAGCCAGAAGAAAGATTCAAATCGCGCGTTAAAGCACGCAGGTTCGGCATTTGCACAATCGGGTCGATAAACGCAACGTACCGTACCTTATCGTAAATGGCACGCTGGTGAGTGGTTATCTCTGCCATGAGGTAAATCGTGAAGGAAAACACCACGTAGCAGGACGAGGTAATCGCCATCTGAATTTCTAAATAGCTGGTAGGCGCTAAATAGCGGTAGTAATAGTGACTTAGCACTATTAACACCAGTGCCCATACCGTGGTGATGAACAAAAAACCAAAGCGCATCGCGCCCCAAATCATCACCGGTAACAGTAGTGTAAAGGTGTAGTTCGTATTAAATACCGTACTGCTGTCATTAAGCGGCACCAGCAGTAAATAGACAAGCCCCAGCAGAATCAACGCCCACAGAAAAACTTCGAACTGGCCCGTTCGGGGATGAAACTGGGTACGCATGCGGGAAAAGAAGTGGCGCACAAACGGCGGATGACGGAGCGCACGAATAATAAAATAGAAAAAAGGCAGTCCCACCAGACCGCTCACAAGCAGACTCTGGTAGTTAATAAGCGTACTGATTTGAAATGGATCATTACCCAACATGCTGATTTTGGCATCGTACAGACCAAAAATAATCGCACCCTGGTAAATAATAAAAAACAGTGTTGCCTGGCACAGGACCAGCCAGAACAGACGCGCCGCACTGAGATGCGCATAACCAAAACTAATGGCGTTGCGCCGGGGGACGAACAGACGGTAACCGCCCCAGCAAATAACGCAGGTCAGGAGATAATGAATAACGGCCGCAATCGCATCCACTTCGCCACGCATAGGCAGATAGCGCATCACCAGCGCCAGAGCTATACCCGGCAACGCCGCCCAGCCAAATACCAGCGTCAGCGCCATCATCAGCGAGGGGGGCAGGTAAAACAGCACCACCCTCACGCCATCAAGCTCCGTATAAACGTTGCTTAGCGTAACCAGGGGATAGAGGACGACAGGCAGGATTAACGGCAGACACCACCAGCGATTTTTATATTTTCGATACCAGTCAGACCACTGCATGAGATGCCCCAAGATGATACCCGACTCCCAGGCGGTAATTTTCGGACAGGCATCCCACCTGGCCGTTGCTAGTGGCGGGTGATAAAACCTTCCCGCCCTACTGGATGGCTGATTGTAGTAAGCCACACAAAGTTAAAGGTGACCCAGATCAAAAGAAGCACCGGGGATATCGGACGCTTATCCCAGTCATTATATTTAGCTTGCGGCCAGGCCAACAGAAATAATTCATCACAATGAAAGGATTAAGCGCGGCTGACGAAATTTTACGCAGGGATGAATTGACCTTATGACGTGAGTATGGCTAAATTTTGATATCGCCCGCCGCGTCGGGCCTGTTAAAAGGAACGTAGCGTGTCACAGCCTCCAGGGGTACGAAACCGAAACCAGTTCAACGGTCGCATGACCCGAATCGTACTGCTTATCAGCTTCCTCTTCTTCTTTGGACGTTTTGTCTACTCCTCCATCGGTGCCTGGTACCATCACCAGGAAAAAGTGAGTTCCCAGCAGTCAAGCCTCAGCGTTGAGCAGGGTGGCGTAGCGCGGTAGTTAATTTTTATTCGACATTACATCCTTCTTTTTTACGCTTACGCTCTTAACCTCACTCGTCCGCAGGTTCAGACGCCTGTAACATATTTTCTGCACTGTCATCCGTAATCTCCAGCTCAGCTCGGGTATTCTCCTCGCCACGCCCAGCGTGTCGACGATCGGCCAGGCCGGAACAGTCAGCCACGCCAGATAACTCTCCAGCGAGCGCAGCATAAACCCAGTTTTCCAGCCGGGTGTACCAGGCCATCTCACACATACCTTTGAGCCAGGTAATAGCATCCTCATCCTGCTGTTGCGCGGCTTTTTCCAACCAGAGTCGCGCCTGTAGCTTATTCATTCCCGCACCGTAGCCGTTCGAATAGGCTTCTCCTACCTTGAACTGGGCTCGGGCATTACCCTGTGTGGCCGCCTTGCAGAACCACTTGAACGCCTTTACCGGGCTCGGAGCATAATGCGTTAACAGAACAGCCTCCTCGTAGCTGGAAGTGCCAAGGACGCCATCCGACGTGTCCTGGTAGAACCATCCCAGGTTAATCTCAGCATTTACGTTCTTGCTGGCCGCGGCACGTCCAAACCAGGTTCCCGCTTTGACCCTGTCCTTATCAACGCCCTCACCGCGCCAGTAAAGAACGCCCATTTCATTCTGGGCATCGGGGTTACCTTGTTCCGCAGCCTTCCTGAACCAGTATGCTGCTTCAACGCTATCCTCGGGACCGCCATCACCGTCACGATAGAGCATAGCCAACTGGAGCTGCGCGCGAACCATCCCAGACCTGGCAGCCCTACCCCACCATTCGCGTGCGCGGGCGTAGTTCTGCTCCTGGTAGAAGTAAGCGCCAAAATTGAACAATGCCTGTGGATCTCCCGTCTCTGCAGCCTCGCGTAGACGGGTAAATTTGGCGAGTTGATCGTCCTGCGCAGCCACGAGAGATGCTTCGCTAACTTCAGACGTTCTGCCCTCGGCGCTGGTAATGCACAGGAACACGGCAAAAGTAAGCGCGAGCGCAACGCGCCATCGGCTAAACATATATGACAATCCTTGTGTCGCTTGAATCAGTCAGCGAATGCCCGGCGCGCCCCTTATCAGGCCATTAATAACGGCCAGTCTGGTAATCTCAGTGATATGCACAGTGTGAAAAATCTTCCGATACCATGCCGAAGTGAATCACTCGTCATGGTATCGGTGTTTTACCATCGGTATGCCTTACGCATACCTTAAAAGCATATCCAGGATCATTCCCACTCAATCGTCGCTGGCGGCTTCCCGGAAATATCATAAACTACGCGGGAAATACCGTTAACTTCGTTGATAATGCGGTTAGATACGCGGCCCAGGAAGTCATACGGCAGATGTGCCCAGTGCGCGGTCATAAAGTCGATGGTTTCTACCGCACGCAGTGAAACAACCCAGTCGTACTTGCGGCCATCGCCCATTACACCTACGGAGCGCACCGGCAGGAACACGGTAAACGCCTGGCTGACTTTGTCGTACAGATCCGCTTTACGCAGTTCTTCAATAAAGATGGCGTCAGCGCGGCGCAGCAGGTCGCAGTACTCTTTTTTCACTTCACCCAGCACGCGCACGCCCAGACCCGGCCCCGGGAACGGGTGGCGGAACAGCATGTCGTACGGCAGACCAAGCTCCAGACCAATTTTGCGCACTTCGTCTTTGAACAGCTCTTTGAGCGGCTCAACCAGGCCCATCTTCATCTCTTTTGGCAGACCGCCCACGTTGTGGTGCGATTTAATCACGTGTGCCTTACCGGTTGCCGATGCGGCTGATTCAATCACATCCGGATAGATAGTGCCCTGCGCCAGCCACTTCACGTCTTCAAGTTTCAGCGCTTCTTCGTCAAACACTTCAACGAACACGCGACCGATAGTTTTACGCTTAGCTTCCGGATCATTGATACCCGCCAGCGCACTCAGGAAACGCTCTTCAGCCGGAACGTGAACGATGTTGAGGCCGAAGTGATCGCCAAACATCTCCATAACCTGCTCGGCCTCGTTCAGACGCAGCAGACCGTTGTCGACAAACACACACGTCAAACGCTCGCCAATGGCGCGGTACAGCAGCATAGCAGTGACGGATGAGTCCACACCACCGGACAGGCCAAGGATCACGTTATCCTGACCGACCTGCTCGCGGATGCGCTCAACGGCATCATCAATAATTTTCGCCGGGGTCCACAGCGCTTCACACTGGCAGATATCGCGAACAAAGCGTTCCAGCATACGCAGGCCCTGACGGGTATGCGTCACTTCCGGGTGGAACTGTACGCCGTAAAAACGCTTCTCTTCGTTAGCCATAATGGCGAACGGACAGGTTTCGGTGCTGGCAACGGTCACAAAGTCAGACGGAATCGCCGTGACTTTATCACCGTGGCTCATCCACACATCCAGCAGCGGGTTACCGGCATCGCTCAGGGCATCTTCAATGCCGCGTACCAGCGCGCTGTCAGTTTGGACTTCCACCTGGGCATAGCCAAATTCACGCTCGTTAGAACCCTCTACGTGCCCGCCAAGCTGCATAGCCATCGTCTGCATGCCGTAGCACACGCCGAGCACCGGTACGCCTGCGTCAAACACATACTGCGGGGCACGTGGACTGTTATCTTCAGTGGTACTCTCCGGGCCGCCAGAAAGAATGATGCCGCTAGGATTAAACTCGCGAATCTGGGCTTCTGTTACGTCCCACGCCCACAGTTCGCAGTAGACACCCAGTTCACGCACGCGACGTGCAACCAGCTGGGTGTACTGAGAACCGAAGTCGAGGATAAGAATGCGATGCTTATGAATATTTTCCGTCATTGACGCTAATTCCGAGGCAAAGAGCAGTTAAGAATAAGTTACCGGGCGCACAAGGCGCCCGGCAGTAAAATCAGGAACCCATGCGATAGTTAGGGGATTCTTTAGTAATAGTGACGTCATGCACGTGGCTTTCCTGAATGCCCGCGCCGCTGATACGCACGAACTCCGCTTTAGTACGCAGTTCATCAATGGTGCCACAGCCAGTCAGACCCATACAGGAGCGCAGGCCCCCCATTTGCTGATGTACGATTTCTTTCAGGTAGCCTTTATAGGCAACGCGGCCCTCAATGCCTTCCGGCACTAACTTATCGGCAGCATTATCGCTCTGGAAGTAACGGTCAGAAGAACCTTTAGACATCGCCCCCAGTGAACCCATGCCGCGGTAAGATTTAAATGAGCGCCCCTGATACAGTTCGATTTCACCTGGCGATTCTTCGGTGCCTGCCAGCATTGAACCCACCATCACGGCGCTGGCACCTGCGGCGATAGCTTTAGCGATATCACCAGAGAAGCGGATGCCGCCGTCAGCGATAACCGGAATACCGGTACCTTCCAGCGCTTCTACCGCGTCAGATACCGCGGTAATTTGCGGTACGCCCACGCCGGTCACGATACGGGTCGTACAAATAGAACCA
Organism: Enterobacteriaceae bacterium; assembly: GCA_022712475.1. Classification (GTDB taxonomy): domain Bacteria; phylum Pseudomonadota; class Gammaproteobacteria; order Enterobacterales; family Enterobacteriaceae; genus Tenebrionibacter. The sequence goes on along the minus strand of JALAGK010000444.1, from coordinate 1,611 downwards.
GGACCAATACCTACTTTCACCGCGCTCACGCCAGCGTCGGCCAGTGCACGTGCACCTGCGCCGGTCGCCACGTTACCGCCAATGATTTGCAGATCCGGGTATTTAGCGCGCGTTTCACGAATGCGCTGTAATACGCCTTCAGAATGGCCGTGGGAAGAGTCAATCAGCAGAACATCGACACCCGCAGCAACCAGCGCGTCAACACGCTCTTCGTTGCCCGCGCCCGCGCCAACCGCAGCCCCCACGCGCAGACGACCATGCTCGTCTTTACAGGCGTTTGGTTTACGTTCTGCTTTCTGGAAATCTTTTACGGTAATCATGCCGCGCAGATGGAAGCCTTCATCTACAACCAGCGCTTTCTCCACGCGTTTTTCGTGCATACGCGTCAGCACCACGTCGCGGGTTTCATCTTCACGCACCGTCACCAGGCGCTCTTTCGGCGTCATATAAGCGCTTACCGGCTGGCTGAGGTCGGTGACAAAGCGCACGTCACGACCGGTGATGATGCCCACCAGTTCGTTTTGAGCATTGACCACCGGATAACCGGCAAAGCCGTTACGCTCGGTCAGTTCACGCACTTCCTGTAGCGTCGTGGTCGGCAGCACGGTCTGCGGGTCAGTCACCACGCCGCTTTCATGTTTTTTCACGCGACGCACTTCTTCTGCCTGGCGCTCAATCGACATGTTTTTGTGAATAAAGCCAAGGCCGCCTTCCTGTGCAAGCGCAATAGCCAGACGTGCTTCTGTCACAGTATCCATCGCAGCGGACAGCATCGGGATGTTCAGACGAATAGTTTTGGTCAGCTGAGTGCTGAGATCGGCGGTATTAGGCAGAACAGTAGAGTGTGCGGGAACGAGCAGAACGTCATCAAACGTCAGTGCTTCTTTAGCGATACGTAGCATGGCAATATCTCAACCTGAGGGTGGTGGAATGGATAAAATATTGCCGCGGCATTATACAGGGGGAAACCGATTGCATCCACATTTTTTATCAAAAAACTTGCCTTTGACTGCCACACCGGTAGTATCGATAAGATAACCCGCTGATTTGGAATTTGATCCAGCTCACATGTCTGCTTCCTTACCTGCCACCGTTTTTACCGTCAGCCGCCTGAATCAGTCGGTGCGTCAGCTACTGGAAGGCGAAATGGGCATGGTATGGATAAGTGGCGAGATCTCAAACTTCACCCGTCCGGCCTCCGGCCACTGGTACTTTACCTTAAAAGACGATACCGCTCAGGTACGCTGTGCGATGTTTCGCAACAGCAACCGGCGCGTCATGTTTCGCCCGGAACACGGTCAACAGGTGCTGGTGCGAGCTAGCGTCACCCTGTATGAGCCGCGCGGTGATTACCAGATTATTGTAGAGAGCATGCAGCCTGCGGGCGAAGGCCTACTCCAGCAGCAGTTTGAGCAGTTGAAAAGCCGGCTTCACGCCGAAGGCCTGTTTGAACCTGCCCATAAAAAATCCCTTCCCTCACCGGCACGCCAGGTTGGTGTCATAACCTCTAAATCCGGCGCAGCCCTGCACGATATTCTGCACATACTGCAACGCCGTGACCCATCGCTGCCGGTGGTGATTTACCCAACCGCGGTCCAGGGTGTGGAAGCG
>JALAGK010000443.1 GCA_022712475.1 Enterobacteriaceae bacterium | reverse complement strand
TTATTGCACCACGCCTCAAAGAGCTGAAGCTGATTGATACCGTTATCCCGGAACCTTTGGGTGGCGCGCATCGTAATCCGCAAACCATGGCGGCGTCGCTGAAAGCGCAGCTACTGGCGGATCTGGCGGATCTCGATACGCTCAGCAAAGACGAGCTGCTCAGCCGCCGCTATCAGCGTTTGATGAGCTACGGCTACGCCTGATTAGCCTTGTCGGTAAAGTTGACTGCTAAGGGACCGGTTTACCGGCCCTTTTCTATTGTGAAGTATTCTGAAAAACTGGTGGCTGGATTGTCGTGTGCGCGTTGTTGCGCGTAATGTCGGGTATCTGGTTTAAAGGAGAGACTATGCTGGGCCTGCAAAACGTACATCATATCGCCATCATTGCCACCGACTATGCGCGCAGCAAAGCGTTCTATTGCGACATTCTTGGCTTTACGTTGCTCTCAGAGGTTTACCGCGAGGCGCGTGACTCCTGGAAAGGCGATCTGGCGTTGAATGGCCAGTACACCATTGAGCTGTTTTCTTTCCCATTCCCGCCTGCGCGACCAAGCCATCCTGAAGCCTGCGGTCTACGTCATCTGGCGTTTAGTGTGGAATCTCTGGACACCGCGGTACAGCACCTTGAGCGCCACGGCGTGTTCTGCGAAGCAATTCGTGTTGACCCGCTTACCGACAAACGTTTTACTTTTTTTACCGACCCCGATGGTCTGCCGCTGGAGCTTTATCAGCACTAAGACTTGCGTCACAGGACGTTGCCCGGTAACGTTGCCAGCAATGATTCCTGAGCGTATCTCCAACTTATGACACCCCTCCCGCTGGCGGAGTGGACAGCGCCGGAACGCCGCTTGTTGGTGGCTTTTAGCGGCGGGCTGGACTCCACGGTATTATTGCACCGCCTGGTGATGTTGCGTGAGCAGCAGCCGGATTTGCGCCTGCGCGCCATCCATGTTCATCACGGTATCAGCCACTTTGCTGACGACTGGGCAGCTCATTGCCAGGCGCTATGTGATGCCTGGAACGTAGCACTTCAGATTTGTACTGTGACACTCCAGGATAATGGTCAGGGACTTGAAGCACAGGCGCGCGAGGCCCGTTATCAGGCGTTTGCGCAGGCGCTTCAACCCACAGAGGTACTGGTCACGGCGCAGCATCAGGACGACCAGTGCGAAACATTACTGCTGGCGCTTAAGCGCGGTAGCGGCCCGGCAGGTCTGGCGGGTATGCCGCAGCGCCTGGCATTTGCGGGTTCTCAGCTATTACGACCGTTGCTGGACACGCCGCGTCAGGTACTTGAAGCCTGGGCACAGCAGCATCACCTGAGCTGGATTGATGACGACAGCAATGCCAACGACAGCTTTGACCGAAACTTCCTGCGCCTGCGCGTTTTACCACAGCTCATGACGCGTTGGCCGCACTTTTCCCACGCAGTGGCACGCAGTGCCGCACTGTGTGGAGAGCAGGAACAATTGCTTGATGAGTTGCTGGAAGAGGCATTGGCTGGATTAATGGGCGAACAGGCTTCGCTGCGCATAGCGCCGCTGGCCGGGATGAGTGACGTGCGGCGTAATGCACTCATTCGACGCTGGTTTGCGCACCTTAATGCGCCGATGCCCTCACGTGCTGCGCTGGTGCGTATTTGGGATGAGGTCGCCTGCGCGCGCGACGATGCAACACCGTGCCTGCGTTTAGGTGAGAACGAAGTGCGACGCTACCAGGGCGCGCTATGGTGGGTGAAGTATCGAGCTTCGCTTAATGGCGTGTGTCTTGACTGGCCCGAGAGTCAGCAACCGCTGATACTGCCGCAGGGTTTAGGGATGTTGCGCTGGGCAAATGAAGGGCAGATGGTGCGCCTGCCCAGGCCTGATGAGCCCGTGAGCGTACGCTTCGGTGCACGGGGTGATGTGCATATCGTCGGGCGTGAGCACAGAAGAAGTATAAAAAAATTGTGGCAGGAGCTAGGTGTCCCCCCCTGGCAGCGCGGTGCGACGCCGTTATTGTTCTATGGTGAGCAATTGATTGCCGCAGCAGGCGTTTTTATTACTCGCGAAGGGCAGGCGTTGGCGGGGCAATATCAGTGGTTAGACTGGAAGAAGGAGCAAGAGCAATGATAAGAAAAGCAGGACTGGTGCTGGGGTTGTTCGTGTTGAGCTTACCAGCCCTGGCAAAAGGTGATGTGCAGGCAGGAGAAAAGAAAGCAATGATGTGTGTGGCCTGCCATGGTGCAGATGGCGTGTCATCGGTCGCACTTTACCCATCCATTGCAGGGCAGAGTGAAGCCTATCTTGTGCAGGCAATGCAGGCTTATAAAAAGGGCGAGCGCAGCGGTGGGCAGGCAGAAATCATGAAGGCTTATGTCAGCGGCTTGTCAGATGAAGATATCGAAAACCTGGCGGCTTACTACGCTCAAAAAAGTAAACCGGGGCAATAAGCTGACAAGGCAAAATAACGGGCCGCGCATACAAAAAAGGGCAGCCAGCAGGCTGCCCTTTTTATCAAGACGTCGCGCTACTCTGCGCTGACGGTGATAGTGCCAATCTCAGGATGGCTGAAGCTGTTTATCTTATCCAGGCGCACTTCGCGCTCAGCGCCAGCTTCTTCAACAATCAAGTATTCGACATTTTTTCGCGTGATAAGGTCGTTAGCTTTTGCTTTGAACACTTCCCCGCTTTTGAGTTCCAGCGTCAGGATTAAGTGATGCTGGCAGGCGAGTTCGAGATTGTCATAGTCATCGCAATTGATGGGTTGATAGGTATCATTCATTGACATAATCGCTCACCAGTAAGTTCGCGGCAGCATACGCCGCCTGTTCCCTGACCGACTCCGAAAGTGATGGGTTGGAGGCCATCTCATTCAGAACCTTTAATACGCAGCCAAGCGCGTCCGGAATATATCCCAGGTCGCCGCTGGCAATTTCGCTATAGCGCTGGCGTATTAATTCACAATACTTTTCCACATGCCCTCCTGTCACAGTCCGGACAACAGACTTTTACGTGGGATGCCCGATTAAGCCTACGAGGATTAATTACGTTTAGCAAGAAGGCAACGCTTTCCCCGGCGGCAATGGCACAGGCTACACCCATAGTATCTACGGACTTTCCTTT
>JALAGK010000442.1 GCA_022712475.1 Enterobacteriaceae bacterium | reverse complement strand
TCTTACACGAGCACTTAAAAAATACTTAACTTACCTACCCTTACAATAAGCCCATTTATTACGTCAATATCCTGGCATCTTAAATAAGGGCGAGTTGTGCCAGCTCGTGAGTAAATATAAAGATAAGCCACGAAGTCATGGCTGATAAGACAGACTGCGCAGATAACACAGAAGACGATCCCAGGCTTCCTCCCCTATGCGCGCTCAGGCAATGACGGTGAACCGGGCCATCCCGGCGCTAAAGTGCCCATCGGCATGCCCGTATCAGCAGAGAGATTTCATTTCACTAGAACACATCTCGCAAAGTTTACTTATACCGCTTACTTTATGCCATACAATCGGTAAGATGCGTTAAGCTCAGACATTGTGTTTCATTGTTATAAACATTACGCCGTCCGGGATGAGCAACCGACACATGAATAAACGTCTTCGCGTATTAAAAGGATTTGAGGTGCTGCAATCATGGACGTACTAAAGTTCATCCTTCGCCTGCCGTTTTTGCTGATCAAAAGCATTTTCCGTCTGCTGGCCTTTATTTTTAGCTTGCTCACACGCGTACTTAGCCCGGTTCTTGGCGAGTTACGCTGGCAAGCTCCGCGCTGGTTGGCCCCGCTTACGAACGGTTTTACGCGACTGGAAAGCGCAGTGCAGCACCACGCAAAGGGCGTGCTGGCCGGTATCCTTGTGCTGCTGTGTGCGAGCGCGGGTGCGGTATACGGCTGGCACTGGTGGCAAAATCGACCGCAGCCGATTGAACCTGCGCCCCTGGTCGTTCAGGAAACTCGCGTTCAGGTCACATCACCAGAGCCGGTTGACTACGCGGCGGCCCGCATCACGCCACAGCCAATAACGCTGACGTTTCAGGACTCCGTTGCTCCCATTACCCTGGTCGGTAAAACGCTTGAAAAAGGCATAACCCTCAGTCCAGCTGTTGAAGGCGAATGGCGTTGGGATAACGATACCAGCCTGATATTTACCCCGAAAAAGCCGCTGCCAATGGGGGAGAAATACCAGATAACGCTCGACCCAGATGTCCTCCTGGCCCCTCAGGTGAAACTCAACGAAACCCGCTATGAGGTGACAACTCCAGCTTTTGACTACAGGACCGGTAAGGCGGAGTACTACCGCGACCCACAGGACAACCAGAAACGCAGCGCCATTTTTAACATCACCTTCAACGCCCCGGTGGATGCCGTCAGCTTTGAAAAACAGGTGTCGTTGAGTCTGAGCGAAGGCAAATCAAAAACCGAACGCCCGCTTAAGTACTCCGTGGTTTACGACGAGAAAAAGCTTAACGCATGGGTACATTCCGAACCGCTTCAGGCGCTGGATAACGGTGGCACCGTACATCTGACTATCGGGCGTGGCGTAAAAGCAGGCGTACCGTCAAACGCTACCCCTGAGGCAAAAAATAGTCGGGTATCTGTGCCTACTCTCTTTAGCCTGCGAGTCGGAAGCACTGATGCGCAGGTGGTGGACAACGCCAGCCTGCAAAGCCAGCGCGTGCTGGTGGTAGCCTTCAATGATGCCGTGAAAGATAAAGACGTTGGTCGCGCAGTAAAAGCCTGGCTACTGCCGCAACATAACCCTAATGATCCGCAAGGGCCTAAAGATGCCAGCTATTTCTACCCCTGGCGCAGTGTTAAAAGCGTAGATAACACGGTAATAGCGCAATCAACAGAGCTTGATTTAACACTGAACGACAGCGAAGAAGAGTATCAACAGCAATTCAGCTTCCGTTTTGACGCACCGGTACATCGCTTCCTGCTGCTGGAGATCTCGCCGCGCATGACCTCCTCCGGCGGCTATAAAATGCCGGAGAAAGTCTGGCGCATTGTGGAAGTCCCTGATTATCCAAAAACGCTGCGCTTTACCTCCGAAGGCTCACTGCTGTCAGTAAGCGGCGACAAAAAAATCAGCGTTGCCGCCCGCAACGTGCCGGGGCTGCGCATGGATATCAAGCGCGTTATCCCGAGCCAGCTCCAGCATATTGTTTCTTTTAAAAGCGACACATTCTCCTCCGTGCGCTTTGACCGGCTCAATGATGAATATTTTACCGAGCATTTTCAGTTCCAGACGCCGGTCAATAACGACAAGCCCGGCGAAGTCAGCTACCAGGGCATCGATCTGTCACAATATCTGTCAACTAACCCGGCTTCGCACCGCGGCATCTTCCTGCTAACGCTCTCTGAGTGGGATCCAAAGGAAAAACCGCAGGCGCAAGAAGCCGAGTCAGATGAAGAAGAAGGTGAGGTCGACGACCGCGCCGTCAACGTGAGTGATTCGCGCTTTGTGGTGGTGACTGACCTTGGCATTATCGCCAAGCGCGCGCAAAACAAGACCCGCGACCTGTTCGTGCAGTCTATCCACAGCGGTGAGCCCGTCAGCAACGCGCAGGTATCTGTCATTGCCCGCAACGGTACGCGCCTTTTGACCCAGAACACCGATATGTCTGGTCACGTGCGCTTCCCGCCGCTGGATGTTTACACCCATGAACGCACGCCGGTGATGTTCCTGGTGGAAAAAGAGGGCGATGTGTCATTCCTGCCGCTCAGCAGCTACAACGATCGTGGTCTGGATTTCTCCCGCTTTGATACCGGTGGTGATGAAACGCCAACCGATCCCCGCGCGTTAAGCAGTTATCTGTTCTCTGATCGCGGCGTCTATCGCCCAGGAGACACCTTCAACATTGGTCTGCTGACCCGCGCCGCCGACTGGGGCGTAGCGCTTGCAGGCGTGCCGGTAAGCGCCGAAATTCACGACCCACGTGACAGACTCATGTCCACTGTGCCGCTCACGCTCGATGCCAGCGGCTTTAACGAACTGAGTTACACCACGCAGGAAAACTCACCAACTGGTGAGTGGACCGTGTATTTATATCTGCCGGGCAAAAACAAAGAGAGCAGCACGTTGCTGGGCTACACCACAGTTAACGTCAAGGAGTTTGAGCCAGACCAATTGAAAGTGAAACTCTCGCTCACCCCAGAACGCGCCCAGGGCTGGGTTAAGCCTTCAGAACTCCAGGCCAGTATTAACGTACAAAACCTGTTCGGCACACCAGCGCAGCAGCGACGCGTAGCGTCAAAACTGACACTGCGCCCGACCTGGCCGAGCTTTCCACAATTTCAGGATTACGCGTTCTACGAAGCACGCCCCAATAACGACGGCTTTGAAAATACGCTGGAAGACAACACTACCGATGAAAAAGGCGAAGCACAGATTGCGCTCAACCTTAAAGACTGGGGTGATGCCACCTACCAGTTACAGCTCATCTCAGAAGCCTTTGTTGCTGGTAGCGGACGCTCCGTTGCGGCTACCGCTCGCGCACTGGTTTCACCTTATGACTATCTTATTGGCGCGAAGGCCGATGGTGGCCTCAGTTATGTGAAGCTTAACGCGGTACGTAACCTACATCTGATAGCTATCGATCCCGCGCTTAAGCAAATCGCGATTTCCGATCTCAAGCTCGTACTGAGCGAGCAGAAGTACATTTCGGTCCTGACAAAGCAGGACTCCGGCGTTTACAAATATGAGTCAAAGCTAAAAGAAATTCCCGTTTCTGAAGCCCCGCTCAGCCTGTCCGAGCAGGGTGTTAACCTGCCGCTTGCCACCGACAAGCCAGGTGACTACGTGCTGATAGTGCAAAATGCGCAAGGCAAAACGCTCAACCGTATCGCATACAGCGTAGCCGGAGACGCCAACGTAGCCCGCTCACTGGACCGCAACGCCGAGCTGAAGCTAAGGCTGGACAAGCAAAGCTATCTGCCAGGCGAGGAAATTGAAGTTTCCATCAGCGCGCCTTACACCGGTAGCGGCCTTATCACCATTGAGAAAGACAACGTTTACGCCTGGCAGTGGTTCCACACCGACACCACAAGCTCTGTGCAGCGCATCCGTGTGCCTGCGGCAATGGAAGGCAACGGCTACATCAACGTACAGTTTGTACGTGACATCAATTCCGATGAAATCTTTATGAGCCCGCTGAGCTATGGCGTGATGCCGTTTAAGATTGACCCGGTTGCCCACAGAAACCCGCTCAGCATTTCGCTGCCAGAGGTGATTAAGCCTGGTCAAACCCTGACAATGACCGTCAACACCGACGGGCCGCAGAAAGTGGCTCTGTTTGCCGTAGACGAGGGCATTTTGCAGGTGGCGCGTTATCGCCTCAAAGATCCGCTCGACTGGTTCTTCCGCAAACGTGAACTGGCGGTTGAGAGCGCGCAGATCCTCGATTTGATCCTGCCAGAATTCAGCAAACTGATGGCGCTGACAGCAGCACCAGGCGGTGACGCCGGTGAAGGCCTGGATCTGCATTTGAATCCGTTTAAGCGCAAGCGAGATAAGCCCGTGGCTTACTGGTCGGGCATTACTGAGGTGAACGGCGAGCACACGTTCACTTATCCGGTGCCGGACTACTTCAACGGTAAAATTCGCGTGATGGCCATTTCTGCCACGCCGGACAAAATTGGCAAAGCACAAACTGCCACCACCGTGCGCGATAACTTCATCATGACGCCAGAGGTTCCGGCAATGGTCGCCCCTGGCGACGAATTTGACGTAAGCGTAGGCGTGAGTAACAACCTTGAAGACCTGAACGGTAAAATCGCGGACATCAGCCTTACAGTGACCCCACCACCGCAGCTTGAGGTGGTGGGCGATGCTGTTCGCAGTCTGCAACTGGCGGCAAAACGTGAAGGCGTCGTGACCTTCCGCCTGCGTGCGAAAGCGCTGCCTGGCGACGCGCCACTGGTGTTTGACGCCCGTTATGGCGACAAATCCAGCCGCCGCACGTTGAGCACATCTGTGCGCCCGGCATCGCCATACCGTACTCAGTCGGTGATGGGCCGCATGACCGGTAGCAGTCAGAGCATCGACGGTCTGCGTAACATGTTTGACGACTTTGCCCAGCGTAAAGCGGCTGTTTCTCACTCACCGCTGGTGCTCAGTGACGGTCTGGCGCAGTACCTGACCGACTATCCTTATTACTGCTCAGAGCAAATCGCCAGCCGTGCCGTGCCCATGCTGCTGCAAAGCCGCCACCCCGAACTGCGCAGCGACCTGAACCCGACGCAGGCCAACCAGCAGCTGCAATCACTGCTGGGCGTGCTGCGTTCACGCCAGAACGACGACGGTGCATTTGGTATGTGGCGTTCCACGCCGCAGGCCGAACCGTTTATTACGCCGTGGGTAGTGCAACTGCTGCTTGAGGCCAAAGACGCGGGCTTTGCCCTGCCTTCCGGGATGCTTGAGGACGCCAACAACGCGCTGCGTGAACTGGCAGCTACGCCTTATGACGATATGTACCATCTGCGTCTTAGCAGCTGGGCCATCTATCTGTTGACGCGCCAGGGAGAAATCACTACGGGTGCGCTGGCAGCTACACAGAGCAGGCTGCAAAACCTTTCAGCGCAAGACTGGCAAACGGACCTGAGTGCGCTGTATCTGGCCGCATCTTACCGCCTGCTGAAAATGGACAAAGAGGCGAAGGCGCTGATGGAACCAAGCTGGAAACAGCTCGGCCAGGCGTGGAGCAAAGCCTGGTGGACGCAGAACTATTACGATCCGCTGGTACAGGACGCCACGCGCCTGTATCTCATCACGCGCCACTTCCCGGAGAAAACGGCTGACATCCCACCACAGGTGCTGGAAAACATGACGATCGCGCTTAAGGCCCAGCGCAATACGACGTTCTCCTCAGCCATGAGCATCCTGGCGCTGGAAAGCTATTCTGCACAAATAACTCAGGCGCAGGGCGAAAGGGATACACTGAGCATTCTGCAAAACAGCAAACGCAGCAACGTAGAGCCGAAACTGATTTCCTCTATGCAGGGCATGTTTGCCAAGGGACCGTTCAGCGCAGATGCCCAGACCCTGCGTTTTGAAAACCATGGCAACGCCCCGGCCTGGTATGTGGTCACACAGGCAGGTTACGACGTAGCGGCGCCTGACAAAGCGCTGTCACGCGGGCTGGAAATTACCCGTGATTACACCGATGAGCAGGGCAAGCCGCTCACTCAGGTAGCGATTGGGCAGAAGGTCAACGTGCACCTGAAAATCCGCGCTAACAGCAAAGAAGGGCTGAACAATCTGGCTATTGTTGATTTGCTGCCGGGCGGCTTTGAAGTTGTGCAGCAAACTCCGCCAGCACCAGAAAGCGAAGAAGATGACGCTGACGCACAGGAAGATAACGGCGGCTGGCTCTCACCACTGGCGGCTTCTGGCTCCACCTGGAGCCCGGATTACAGCGATATCCGTGAAGACCGGGTTATCATTTACGGTAGCGCAACGACCGAAGTACAGACCTTCGTCTACCAGATTAAAGCGACCAATACCGGTAACTTCACCATACCGCCTGCCTATGGCGAGGCCATGTACGACCGTGAAGTCCAGGCTCTCTCGGTAAACCAGGGCAAGCTGACGGTGGTTGAGCGTTAAACGTTGTTCTGACGCCGCTGCGTTTGGGGCGGCGTCAGATGTTGAGTAACCCATGAAACTGTTGACTGGCCTGTCTCCAAACCTTAAACGCTGGCTGCAAAATCTGGCGGTCGCTTTGCTGTTGCTCACACTACTGCTAGCCGGTTTGCGCCTGTGGCCCCATGCGCCGCTAAGCCAGGGCATGCCGTTGTCAAAAGCCTGGTACGACCGTAACGGCACGCTGCTGCGCCTGAGTCTGGCGAACGACGATCGCTACCGCCTGTGGACACCGCTTAACCACGTTTCACCACTGCTGACTCAAGCGGTACTCCTGCACGAAGACCGCTGGTTTTACTATAACCCCGGCTTCAACCCGGTAAGTCTGGTACGCAGCTTCTGGCGCAGCTATATCGCGGGCAGCAGAATGCAGGGCGGCTCTACTATCACCATGCAGCTTGCACGCATGCGCTGGCACCTGAACACACGCACGCCAGGCGGCAAGCTGGTGCAAATCGCCCGCGCCATTCAGCTTGAGTTAAGATATTCCAAGCACGATATCCTTGAGGCCTATCTCAACTACGCGCCCTGGGGGCGCAACATTGAAAGCATTGGCGCAGCCAGCCTGATTTATTTCAATAAACCTCCGCAGACGCTCACGCTGCCGGAAGCGCTCACCCTTGCCGTGCTGCCCCAGTCTCCCGGCAATCGCATGACGGCCAAAACATCGGTCCCCGGCCCGGCGCTCAATCTTGCCCGCGAGCGCCTGTTCCGGCGCTGGCAGCAAGTCTATCCGACTGACGATGCCAGCCGGGCGCTGCTCAGGCTGCCGCTGGCGCTACGCCAGCCGGAACAAATGCCTTATATCGCCCCGCATTTTATCGAGCAGTTACAACAGCAAAACCGTTTCCTGGACCTGGGCCACCGTATCGAGACCACCCTTGATGCCGGATTACAGCGACTGGTCGAGCGTCAGGTGAGCGCGTTTATCACCCGTAACCGTCAACGCGGCATTCACAACTCTGCGGTAGTGCTGGTGGATACCCGCGATATGGGTGTGCGTGCGCTGGTTGGCTCAGCGGATTATTACAACCGCAATATTCAGGGTCAGGTAAACGGCACCAATGCTAAACGCTCCCCCGGTTCCACATTAAAACCGTTTATCTACGCGCTCGGTCTGGAACAGGGTGTGCTGCACCCCATGACCATCCTCAAAGATGTCCCCTCAAGCTTTGGCAGCTACGCGCCGGAGAACTTTGACCGGCGCTTTCTCGGCCCACTCACGGCAACGGATGCACTGAACTACAGCCGTAATATTCCCGCCGTCTGGGTCGCCTCTCAATTACGGCAGCCTTCGTTTTATCAGTTCCTGCGCCTTTCTGGCGTGGCAGGGATGGCAAGTGAGAACCATTATGGTTTGTCTCTGGTGCTGGGTGGTGGCGAGGTTACTGCTCAGGAGCTGGCAAAACTGTACGCCCTGTTGGCTAACCGCGGTGAGCTACAGCCGCT
>JALAGK010000441.1 GCA_022712475.1 Enterobacteriaceae bacterium | reverse complement strand
GTTCCAGTTCATGGCGCAATCGCGCGATATAATTCTCTTCAGAAAGGTAGAATCCTGGTTTTTTCATTAAATATCGCCAGGGCTCCGGCGGCGTCTGTGCATCCCACGCTGGACGAGTATATTTCAAAATACAGCCGACCTGCGCCCATGTCAGGTTCAGGCGCAACAGGCTGTGCACCAGGCGAATCCCCTGCGCATTGCCTTCAAAATGACACAGGTCTTCACGGACCTTACGGCGTAGGGTATTCAGCGCATCATCGCCATCCACCAGCCGCAGCGGCGCAATGTTGCAGTTCACATCTTCTGCCGCCTCGCCATACATATCGCCCGGCCGCAGACGCTGTTTAAACCAGTCATTGATTGCTGCCTCACCGAAATGACCGAACGGCGGGTTGCCGATGTCATGCATCAGACAGGCCATCTCCACCACGCTTTCAAACGGCCCGGTCAGTTCATCAAGGCCATAGCGTGACAGCAGGTCCTGTTCTTTGAGGCGACTTAAGATCTCACGCGCGATGTAACGCCCCACCTGCTGCACCTCCATTGAGTGCGTCAGGCGTGTGCGCACCGCAGCATTGCGCTCCAGAGGAAACACCTGCGTTTTTTGTTGCAGGCGGCGAATAGCGGGTGAATTAATAATGCGTCCACGGTCGCTTTCGAAAATACGCAGAATTTCATGTTCGCTCTTATCACCATCAGGAGAGCGGAAACGGCGGTGCCAGTTTATTTTTCTGCGAAAATCGATGTCGCTCATCTTCCCTCCGGTTTATTTTCCTCATCGCCTGCCATGATAGACTATGCCCGTGAATCCAACTATTAGCGAGTAACCCGATATGAAAGTAGGCATCATTGGTGCAATGGAAGAAGAAGTCACGCTGCTGCGCGACAAAATCGACAACCGTCAAACCTTAACACTGGCGGGCTGTGAGATTTATACCGGTACGCTAAACGGCGTAAACGTTGCACTACTGAAATCGGGCATTGGTAAAGTCTCGGCAGCGATGGGTGCGACGCTACTGCTGGAGCACTGCAAGCCAGACGTTGTCATCAATACCGGTTCTGCGGGCGGGCTTGCCTCCTCGCTTAAAGTAGGTGATATCGTGGTCTCCAGCGAAGTGCGCTACCACGATGCCGACGTAACCGCATTTGGCTATGAATACGGTCAGATGGCGGGCTGCCCGGCCGCGTTTGTGGCCGACGACAAGCTGATTGCCGCCGCCGCGCAGTGCATTGAACAGCTGAATCTGCATGCGGTAAAAGGTCTGGTGGTCAGCGGTGATGCCTTTATTAACGGCGCTGAAAACCTGGCGAAAATCCGCGCCCGCTTCCCACAGGCCATTGCGGTCGAAATGGAAGCTACGGCTATCGGCCACGTTTGTCATAACTTTGGCACACCGTTTGTGGTGGTGCGCGCCATTTCCGACGTGGCTGACCAGGAATCTCATCTGAGCTTTGACGAGTTCCTGGCAACAGCGGCAAAGCAGTCAAGCCTGATGGTCGAAACCCTGCTGCAGAAACTGGCGCATGGCTAAAGCGCGTGTGACGCGCGCCCTGTGCGCGCTGGCGTTGGTGCTCCCGGTGTGGCTCTGTGCCGCGCCGCGTGTTGTGACGCTTTCTCCGGCTAATACCGAGCTTGCCTTCGCCGCTGGTATCACGCCCGTGGCGGTCAGCGCCTGGTCTGATTATCCCGAAGCGGCAAAACAGCTTGAGCAGGTCGCAAGCTGGCAGGGTATAAACGCAGAACGTATTATCGCGCTCAAGCCTGACCTGGTACTGGCCTGGCGCAGCGGCAACGCTGAACGCCCGGTCAATCAGCTTGAAAAGTTGGGAATAAAAGTCATCTGGATAGATCCGCAGAGCGTAGATGATATCGCCCGAGCGCTGGATGCGCTTGCCGACTGGAGTCCCGAACCTGCTAAAGCCCATCAGGCAGCATCCACGCTGCGTACCCAATGGCAGACATTGCAACGCGAGAACGCCACCCAACCGCGTAAAAAGGTATTTCTGCAGTTTGGTACTAAGCCTCTTTTTACCAGCGGTAAACACTCGATTCAAAACGATGTACTGAACGTATGCGGTGGTGAGAATATCTTTGCCGACAGCATCGTCGCCTGGCCACAGGTGAGCCGCGAACAGGTGCTGACCAGACGGCCACAGGCAATAGTGATTAGCGGAGACGCCCGCAAGGCCGAAGGCGTGAAACAATTCTGGGGTAGTGCCTTACCCGTTAATGTGATTACGCTTAATGGGGACTGGTTCGAGCGCGCCGGACCGCGTATTATCCTCGCCGCCCGGCAGCTCTGCGACGCGCTGGCGCAGGTTGATTAATGAGTTGAGGCTACGCGATGCTGGTTTACTGGCTGGATATCTTAGGGACTGCGGTATTTGCGATTTCCGGCGTCTTGCTGGCGGGTAAACTGCGCATGGATCCTTTCGGTGTGCTGGTGCTTGGCGTCGTTACCGCCGTCGGCGGCGGTACGATTCGCGATATGGCGCTCGCTAATGGTCCGGTATTCTGGGTCAAGGACCCGAATGACCTTATCGTTGCCCTGGTGACCTGCGGGCTCACACTTGTACTGGTCCGCCAGCCGCGCCGTTTGCCAAAATGGATACTGCCGGTACTGGATGCCGTGGGTCTTGCGGTATTTGTCGGTATTGGGGTCAACAAAGCCTTCCTTGCCAATACCGGGCCAATGATTGCTGTGTGCATGGGCGTGTTGACGGGCGTCGGTGGCGGTATTATTCGCGACGTGCTGGCCCGTGAAGTCCCGATGATTTTGCGCACCGAAATCTACGCCACCGCCTGCATTATTGGCGGCCTGGTGCACGTAATTGCCTATCAGCTATTCCACCAACCGCTGGAAAAAGCGAGCATGATAGGCATGGCGGTGACGCTCGCTATTCGCCTTGCCGCAATCCGCTGGAATCTCAAACTTCCGGCCTTTGCGCTGGAAGAGCGCCACTGAATTCTTTTCCTCTGCCGCAGACATAAAAAAACCGCGCCCACAGGCACGGCTTTTTTGCGCAGCACGCATATTAAATGCTGAAGGAAGAACCACAGCCACAGGTGCTTTTTGCATTTGGGTTGGTCACAACAAAGCGGGAACCATCCAGCCCTTCTGTATAGTCCAC
>JALAGK010000440.1 GCA_022712475.1 Enterobacteriaceae bacterium | reverse complement strand
CGGTGGCCATAATGGCCTAAAAGACATTATCAGCAAGCTTGGCAATAACCCAAACTTTCATCGCTTACGCATCGGAATTGGCCATCCGGGCGATAAAAACAAAGTTGTTGGTTTTGTACTGGGTAAACCCCTTGCCAGCGAGCAGAAACTTATCGATGACGCTGTAGACGAAGCGGCACGTTGTACCGAGGTCTGGCTTAAAGATGGTCTTGCTAAAGCGACCAGCCGCCTGCACACGTTTAAGTCGCAATAGCGCCAGCGTAGCGTGATTTCCCTGCCCCTGACACAGGGGTTTACGTGTATAATAGGCAAAGTTATCTGTTTTTCATCATCGGGCTGCTTACAGCCCTCTGATTATCAAGCAATTTAAGGTGATCTAAACCATGGGATTCAAATGCGGTATCGTCGGCCTGCCAAACGTCGGTAAATCTACGTTGTTCAACGCGCTGACCAAAGCGGGCATCGAGGCAGCCAACTTCCCGTTCTGCACTATCGAACCAAACACTGGCGTAGTACCCATGCCCGATCCGCGTCTGGACAAGCTTGCCGAAATCGTCAAGCCGCAGCGTATTCTGCCAACCACGATGGAGTTTGTTGACATCGCGGGTCTGGTCAAAGGGGCATCTAAAGGCGAAGGCCTCGGCAACCAGTTTCTGACCAACATCCGTGAGACCGAAGCCATCGGCCACGTAGTTCGCTGCTTTGAGAACGACAACATCATCCACGTCTCTGGTCGCGTAAATCCGGCGGAAGATATCGACGTTATCAACACCGAACTCGCCCTGTCTGACCTTGACACCTGCGAGCGCGCCATTCACCGTATCCAGAAAAAAGCCAAAGGCGGCGACAAAGACGCCAAAGCAGAACTGGAAGTGCTGGAGAAGTGTCTGCCACAGCTGGAACAGGCCGGTATGCTGCGTGCGCTTGACCTGACTAAAGAAGAAAAGGCGCTGATTCGCTACCTGAGCTTCCTGACGCTCAAGCCGACCATGTATATCGCTAACGTCAATGAAGACGGTTTTGAGAACAACCCGTATCTGGACCAGGTACGTGAAATCGCCGCCGCAGAAGGTTCTGTGGTAGTGCCGGTGTGTGCCTCTGTAGAGTCTGACATTGCAGAGCTTGACGACGAAGAACGCGATGAGTTCATGCAGGAACTGGGTCTTGAAGAGCCGGGCCTGAACCGCGTGATTCGCGCAGGTTACACCCTGCTCAACCTGCAAACCTATTTCACCGCAGGCGTGAAAGAAGTACGTGCCTGGACCATCCCGGTCGGCGCTACGGCCCCGCAGGCGGCCGGTAAAATTCACACCGACTTCGAGAAAGGATTTATCCGCGCCCAGACCATCGCTTATGAAGACTTCATCACCTATAAAGGTGAACAGGGTGCTAAAGAAGCCGGTAAGATGCGTGCGGAAGGTAAAGACTACATTGTTAAAGACGGTGACGTGCTGAACTTCTTGTTTAACGTCTGATGCATCAAAAGTATTCGATGTAAATATTCAGGGCACCTTTACGGTGCCCTGAACGTTTTCAGCTAATAATCGCCTTAAGCGATATTTTGTTAAAGCGGTTCGAACTTCATCCCTTTAAAAATACGCACCGGGTCTCCTCTTGAGATCTGATGGTGAAACTGACGCCGTTGCGCTTTTAACGCCATCTGCTGCTCCATGTGTAATTGTTCAAGACGTCGACCTATCAGTAGTAAAGCCAGCCGTTTATTAGCATGCTGACTGCGTTGCGTTTGCACTTTCACGCTAACACCTGAGGCAATGTGCGTAGCTCTGACCGCTGAATCGGTCTTGTTTACATGCTGTCCACCAGGACCAGACGCACGCAGTGTCTCAAAACGAATCTCACTTTCTGAAACAAACGTTGTGGGCGTAAAAGGCGCTACGCCGATATACCAGTTTTTACGCCCATGATTCTTCCTGTAAGGACTGGTACAAATCCACTGCAGTGTTCCGCACCATTTCTCACTTAAAGATGCACAGCGTTCTCCGGATATCGCCACCAGCGCAGAGCGCAGTGTCCCGAAGCGGGAATGCTCTTCCTGTTCCAGCATCTCGACATCGACCCGTAAGGACTCAGCTTCAAGACAAAAACGCTGCAACGCTTTGGAAACGGCCAGACTGCATTCGTCGGGGCCTTGCGCGCAAGAAAACTGAAGTAATATCATTGGGCACCTGCGCGAGTTTTATAGGTTAAAACCGGCTTTAGCCTGGCAACAACCCGCACAAGTTCAGCCTGCGCCATTGAGCCAATAACCGTTTCAATAGATTTATACGCTTCAGGTGCTTCCTGAAACATCAACTGTTTGTCTTCACAAATTACCCGACTTCCCAGAGGCGTACGGCTTAGTTGCGCCAGCGTATACCTTCCCGACAGACGATCTTTGCATTCTGAACGCATCCATTTGCGTCCAGCGCCATGAGCCAGAGAGTAGAGACTTTTCGCTGATGGTAAAGGCTCGACCAGATAGCTGAAATCCCCTCTTGAGCCGGGAATAACCACCCACCCCTGGTCAGAAGGCGTAGCCCCTTTGCGGTGCAACCAGCCTTGCATGCCTTCGATAAGCGCAGGCGACACCAGGTTATGGTGCACATCCAGTATTTTCTCTCCCTCGGACCGCAGACGTGACAATATTCGTTCAGCAATCACACGGCGATTATCTGAGGCAAACTGCAACGCCTGGTGATGTTTTTCAAGATAGGCTGTCGCTTCTGGCGTATTTTCATCTAACCCCTTGTGGCCAAACTCCTGTACGTGCTGTGCCAGGATTTGTTGCCCCAGCCCACGGGAACCACTGTGTACCAGCAATACAAGGTGTTTTTTGCTCAACCGGTACTCTGGCGGCAATTCTCCGTCATACATGGTCTCTATTTGCTGCAGCTCAACAAAATGGTTGCCGCCGCCAATAGTGCCCATCGAAAACTCGGCGGCAAAAGGAGGCAGGCGGTCGAATAGCGCTTCAATCCATTGCGGTTCAGGGGGGAGATCGATATTACCCAGTCGTTTTTCAAGTTTCTCAATATTCAGTTTGGCTAACGGAATATCGGTTTGCCATAGCGCCATACCACAACCAATATCATTCCCTACCAAAGCAGGATAAAAAACATGGGTTGAAAAAAAAGCGGCGCCAACCGGATAGCCGCGTCCGGGGTGCAAATCAGGCATGCCGACAACGCGTTGCATATGCGCTAAAGCTGCGGTTGTTTGTAATTGTTGGATTGCTTTACCTTCAATCCAGGTGTCGTCCGACGCGATATAAGAAACCGCTTCAGACAATGAGCGAATTGTTGTGCCCATAACCATCCATCATTAAACGATGATAATCAGAAAATTATAAAGATAATGGCGGGCTTACTGATTGAACTGATGATGCAGCGTATTAACTGAACGCTCAGTAGCAAAAGAACCCGCAAAGAGTTGTTGATAATGTCATGTAAACCTCCTTGCAGTGAGATGATGAAAAAACGCGGCGATAGTAATGCGTTTTTCACTACCGCACAACGTTTTTTTAACCCACATTCCGTTGAAGAATAAAATTCATCTGAAACAGAACTCAAAGGTATTCGTTTCAGCCTCTCGCAGCGTTATGTCAGATTTACCCCTGCCCTATCCCCCGCTCACTTTTATCATAGGCGTCTCAGTGAGTGGCCAGACTACGGTTTTAATGAAAAGCGTCATGCGGGTAAGTAAGAAAATATACTGACTTTGTTCAACTAAAGCCTGTGCCTGACAGACAACTGTTCTGTAACGGCGAATGCTGTATCAAGCATTTCATCTTGCCGTTATGCCCATCAGGACCATAACGACAAAGCCTTATATGATTACTATCCTAAAGCAACCGGACAGAATCGACTAAAAGCGCCCTCACATTTCAGATATTCATATAAAAGGTTTGTGCGTTGATAGGTTGCCACAATCATCGACAGCCATTTTTCTGCTTCTGCATATTTATGCGCGTTGATAATAAAAACATCGCCACTCTTTTTTTCCGGATCGTGGTCGATACGCGGACTTTCGCCATTTTGTACAAATGTGGCATCACGGTCTCTGTACTTAAGCCAGGCACGCTGTGCCTGCACCATTTTATCCAGGGCATTTCTCCCTTCTTCATCCTGATCGATGCGTTCAAGCGTATGCAGCATAATGT
>JALAGK010000041.1 GCA_022712475.1 Enterobacteriaceae bacterium | reverse complement strand
GTGTGCGCTTTCCCGATAAGTTGGAATTTCACTGGAAGCTATCTCGATGGAGGCTCTCTCCATCATATTTATGCAGTAATTAAAGATTCCCCCTAAGCAAGTCCTCAATACTTGTATAGCCGCTGCGAAGGTCTCAGGGAGGGTGAAACGGATGCGTGTGAGCTGCGCTTTCATTCCGTCGCCTTGCTCTCGCTGCGCCCGCGCGCAATCGGTATCGGGAATCCCGCAGAGCCTGGGGAGGTTCACTGATATGTTGTACGATAAATCCCTTGAGAGGGATAACTGTGGTTTCGGCCTGATCGCCCACATAGAAGGCGAACCCAGCCACAAAGTTGTGCGCACGGCCATTCATGCACTGGCCCGTATGCAGCACCGTGGCGCCATCCTCGCCGATGGCAAAACCGGCGACGGCTGCGGCCTGTTGCTGCAAAAACCTGACCGTTTCTTCCGCCTGGTTGCCGAAGAGCGTGGCTGGCGTCTTGCCAAAAACTACGCCGTTGGCATGATTTTCCTGAGCAAAGATAACGATGCAGCAAGCGCCTGCCGTAAAATTGTCGAAGAAGAATTGCAGCGTGAAACGCTGTCTATTGTCGGCTGGCGTGAAGTACCGACCAACACCGACGTCCTCGGTGAGATTGCCCTTTCCTCCCTGCCCCGCATTGAGCAAATTTTTGTCAACGCCCCGGCGGGCTGGCGCCCACGCGATATGGAACGCCGCCTGTTCATCGCCCGTCGTCGCATTGAAAAGCGCATTGAAGAGCGCGATTTCTACGTATGTAGCCTGTCGAATCTGGTGAACATTTATAAAGGCCTGTGTATGGCCGCTGACCTGCCGCGCTTTTATCTGGATCTCGCCGATCTGCGTCTGGAGTCGGCCATTTGTCTGTTCCACCAGCGCTTTTCCACCAACACCGTGCCACGCTGGCCGCTGGCGCAGCCGTTCCGCTATCTGGCACACAACGGCGAAATCAATACCATTACCGGCAACCGCCAGTGGGCGCGAGCCCGTACCTATAAGTTTAAAACGCCGTTGATTCCTGATTTACAGGACGCTGCGCCATTTGTGAACGAAACCGGCTCCGACTCCAGCTCGCTTGATAACATGCTGGAACTGATGCTCGCAGGCGGCATGGATATCGTGCGCGCCATGCGCCTGCTGGTGCCGCCTGCCTGGCAGAACAACCCGCAGATGGACCCGGAACTGCGCGCTTTCTTTGACTTTAACTCAATGCATATGGAGCCGTGGGATGGCCCGGCAGGTATCGTCATGTCTGACGGTCATTATGCTGCCTGTAACCTCGACCGTAACGGTTTGCGTCCAGCGCGCTACGTTATCACTAAAGATAAGCTGATTACCTGTGCTTCCGAAGTGGGCATCTGGGACTACCAGCCAGACGAAGTGGTCGAAAAAGGCCGCGTCGGTCCTGGTGAGCTGATGGTGATTGATACCCGCAGCGGTCGCATTCTGCATTCTGCAGAAACGGACAACGACCTTAAGAGCCGCCATCCGTATAAAGAGTGGATGGAAAAGAACGTGCGCCGCCTGGTCCCGTTTGAAGACTTGCCGGACGAGCGCGTCGGCACGCGTGCGATGGATGACGATCTGCTTGCCAGCTATCAAAAGCAGTTCAACTACAGCGCTGAAGAGCTGGATACCGTTATCCGGGTACTGGGTGAAAACGGCCAGGAAGCGACTGGCTCAATGGGCGATGATACGCCATTTGCCGTGCTTTCCAGCCAGCCGCGCATCATTTATGACTATTTCCGCCAACAGTTTGCCCAGGTTACCAACCCGCCAATCGATCCGCTGCGCGAAGCACACGTGATGTCACTTGCCACCAGCATTGGGCGCGAAATGAACGTGTTCTGCGAGGCCGAAGGCCAGGCGCACCGCCTGAGCTTTAAATCGCCGATTCTGCTGTACTCCGACTTCAATCAGCTCACGACGCTCGAAGAAGAGTATTACCGCGCCGATACGCTGGATATTACGTTTGACGTTACCCAGTCTGACCTTGAAAGCACCGTCAAAGCACTGTGTGATGAGGCCGAGCGTATGGTGCGTGCAGGTACCGTGCTGCTGGTGCTGTCAGACCGCAACATTGCCAAGAACCGCCTGCCGGTTCCGGCCCCGATGGCGGTCGGTGCAATTCAGACACGCCTTGTTGAGAAAAGCCTGCGCTGCGACGCCAACATCATTGTTGAAACCGCCAGCGCCCGCGACCCACACCATTTCGCTGTGCTGTTAGGCTTTGGCGCAACGGCGATTTATCCGTACCTGGCTTACGAAACACTGGCGCGCATGGTGGATGCCGGCACGATTGCCAAAGACTACCGCGCAGTGATGCTGAACTATCGCAACGGCATCAATAAAGGTCTGTATAAGATAATGTCCAAAATGGGCATCTCGACTATTGCATCCTACCGCTGCTCGCGCCTGTTTGAAGCCGTGGGCCTGCACCGTGACCTTTCTAACCTGTGCTTCCAGGGTGTGGTCAGCCGTATCGGCGGTGCCAGCTTCAGCGATTTCCAACAGGATTTGCTGAACCTGTCCAAGCGTGCCTGGCTGGTGCGTAAACCGCTGGATGCTGGTGGTCTGCTCAAATATGTGCACGGTGGCGAATATCATGCCTACAACCCGGACGTGGTACAGACGCTGCAAAAAGCGGTACAAAGCGGTGAATATAGCGACTATCAACAATACGCTGCGCTGGTCAACGAACGCCCGGCAGCGACGCTGCGCGACCTGCTGGCGCTAAACCCCGAGGGTGAAGCCATCAGCGTGGAGCACGTTGAACCCGCCAGCGAATTGTTCAAGCGTTTCGATACTGCGGCAATGTCCATAGGTGCGCTAAGCCCGGAGGCGCATGAGTCACTGGCTGAAGCCATGAATAGCATCGGCGGGTTCTCTAACTCCGGCGAAGGTGGCGAAGACCCGGCTCGTTACGGCACCAACAAAGTCTCACGCATCAAGCAGGTCGCCTCAGGCCGCTTTGGTGTCACCCCGGCGTACCTGGTTAACGCTGACGTTATTCAGATTAAAGTCGCCCAGGGTGCCAAGCCTGGTGAAGGTGGCCAGTTGCCGGGAGATAAGGTCACGCCGTATATCGCCAAATTGCGTTATTCTGTGCCCGGCGTGACGCTGATTTCACCACCACCGCACCACGATATTTACTCTATCGAGGACCTTGCACAGCTTATTTTCGACCTCAAGCAGGTCAATCCGCAGGCAATGATTTCCGTGAAGCTGGTGTCCGAGCCAGGGGTGGGCACTATCGCGACAGGCGTTGCTAAAGCCTACGCCGACCTGATAACCATCGCCGGTTATGATGGCGGTACCGGTGCAAGCCCGCTGACTTCTGTGAAATATGCAGGTTGCCCGTGGGAGTTGGGGCTGGTAGAAACCCAGCAGGCGCTGGTGGCAAACGGCCTGCGCCACAAAATTCGCCTACAGGTAGACGGTGGCCTGAAAACAGGTCTGGATATTATTAAAGCCGCGATTCTCGGCGCGGAAAGCTTCGGCTTTGGCACCGGACCGATGGTGGCATTGGGCTGTAAATACCTGCGCATTTGCCATTTAAACAACTGCGCGACTGGTGTAGCAACTCAGGATGACAAGCTGCGTAAAAACCACTATCACGGTTTGCCGTTCAAAGTGACGAATTACTTTGAATTTATCGCCCGTGAAACTCGTGAGTTGATGGCGCTGCTGGGCGTGAAGCGACTGGTGGATTTGATTGGCCGTACTGACCTGCTTAAAGAGCTTGAAGGCTTCACGGCGAAGCAGCAGAAGCTTGAGCTGTCGAAGCTGCTGGAAACCGTCGAGCCGTTGGCAGGTAAAGCGGTGTACTGCACCGAGAGCAACCCGTCGTTTGATAACGGCGAGCTGAACGCCCAGTTGCTCAAGCAGGCACAACCGTTTGTTGACGAACGCCAGAGCAAAACGCTGTGGTTTGATATTCGTAACACCGACCGTTCTGTAGGTGCCACGCTTTCTGGCTACATCGCCAGCAAGCACGGTGACCAGGGGCTGGCAGCCGACCCCATTCGCGCCCACTTCAGCGGTACTGCCGGGCAGAGCTTTGGCGTGTGGAACGCAGGCGGTGTTGAGTTGTTCCTGACCGGGGATGCTAACGACTACGTTGGCAAAGGCATGGCAGGCGGCCTTATCGCGGTGCGTCCACCGGTAGGCTCAGCGTTTCGCAGCTGCGATGCCAGCATTATCGGCAACACCTGTCTGTATGGCGCAACGGGCGGTCGTCTGTATGCCTCAGGGCGTGCGGGCGAACGTTTTGCCGTGCGTAACTCCGGTGCTATCACCGTGGTTGAAGGCATTGGTGATAACGGCTGCGAGTACATGACCGGCGGTATTGTCTGCGTGCTTGGCAAAACGGGCGTTAACTTTGGTGCAGGCATGACAGGTGGCTTCGCTTATGTGCTGGATGAGGACGGTGAGTTCAGCAAGCGCGTTAACCCGGAACTGGTAGAAGTGCTGAGCGTTGAAGAACTGGCCATTCACGAAGAGCATCTGCGCGGTCTCATCACCGAGCACGTGCAGCTTACTGGCTCACAGCGCGGCGAAGAGATCCTCGCCAACTGGCCAACCTTTGCAGCGAAGTTTGCGCTGGTGAAGCCAAAGTCCAGTGATGTCAAAGCGTTGTTAGGTCACCGTAGTCGTTCCGCAGCCGAGCTGCGGGTGCAGGCACAGTAAGAGGTTGTCATGAGTCAGAACGTATATCAGTTTATCGACCTGCAGCGCGTTGATCCGCCAAAAAAGCCGCTCAAACTGCGTAAAATTGAGTTTGTCGAAATTTACGAGCCGTTTTCCGACAGCCAGGCAACGGCTCAAGCGGACCGCTGCCTGTCCTGCGGCAATCCTTACTGCGAGTGGAAATGCCCGGTACATAATTACATCCCTAACTGGCTGAAGCTTGCCAATGAAGGGCGCATTATTGAAGCCGCTGAGCTTTCTCACCAGACCAACACGCTGCCGGAAGTCTGTGGCCGCGTATGCCCACAGGACCGCCTGTGCGAAGGTTCCTGCACGTTAAACGACGAGTTTGGTGCTGTCACCATTGGCAATATTGAGCGCTATATCAATGATAAAGCGTTCGAGATGGGCTGGCGTCCTGATTTGACCGGCGTGAAGCAGACCGGCAAGCGCGTGGCGATTATTGGCGCGGGCCCTGCCGGGCTTGCTTGTGCTGACGTGCTGACGCGCAACGGCGTAAAAGCCGTAGTCTACGACCGCCATCCGGAAATCGGCGGACTACTGACCTTCGGGATCCCGGCATTTAAGCTCGAAAAAGAGGTCATGACGCGCCGACGTGAAATTTTCACCGGCATGGGCATTGAGTTTCAGCTTAATACCGAAGTTGGCAAAGATGTGGCGCTGGACGCACTGCTTAGCGAATACGACGCAGTATTCCTTGGTGTGGGCACTTATCAGTCCATGCGCGGTGGGCTGGAGAATGAAGATGCACAGGGCGTATTCGACGCGCTGCCATTCCTGATTGCTAATACCAAACAGTTGATGGGCTTTAAGGCCGATGCCGATGAGCCATATATCAGCATGGAAGGTAAGCGCGTGGTAGTTCTCGGTGGTGGTGATACCGCAATGGACTGCGTGCGTACCTCGGTACGCCAGGGTGCGAGCCATGTGATTTGCGCCTATCGCCGTGATGAAGAGAACATGCCAGGTTCACGGCGCGAGGTGAAAAATGCGCGTGAAGAGGGTGTGGAATTTCAGTTCAACGTGCAACCGCTGGGCATTGAGATCAACGGTAATGGGCGTGTAAGCGGCGTGAAAATGGCACGCACTGAAATGGGCGCGCCGGATGAAAAAGGCCGCCGCCGTGCGGAAATCGTGCCTGGCTCTGAGCACGTCGTGCCTGCTGACGCCGTCATTATGGCGTTTGGTTTCCGACCGCACGCCATGAACTGGCTAGAGAAACACAGCGTTGAACTGGACGCTCAGGGGCGCGTCGTCGCACCGGAAGGCAGCGAAAACGCGTTTCAGACCAGCAACCCGAAGATATTTGCCGGTGGCGATATCGTGCGCGGCTCTGATCTGGTGGTCACGGCGATTGCAGAGGGTCGTAAGGCAGCAGACGGAATTATGAATTACCTGGAAGTGTGACGGTGGATAACAGCAGCCAGCAGGCTGCTATTGTAACGCGTTGCGCCTTCTTAGGCTGAGTCATAAAAACAAAAGGGGAGCTATCGCTCCCCTTGTTCGTTTTTGCCCCTGTCACCATCCCGGCTATGTTAACCAGTGTTATGCTCGACTTATTGCGCCGTCTTTTCATTAAGCAATCTATCAATACAGCCAGGTGCCGCCGGATACTGCGCACAATTGGCCTGCACCGGTGTTTCGCTACGCGGCGTACTAACAGGCACCCAGCTATAATCCATCATCCTCGCCCGGTAGATCTGATTGGTGACATAGTTGTCCTGCGCCATTGAGCGGCCAAAGAATGGGCTTATGTACTCCCAGACAATTTCCCCCCTGGGCGTGACCTGAAACAGGCGACCGTGCTGCCCTTCGTTAATGAGCGTATTGCCGTTTGGCAGTCGCTGGGCATTACTGATAAAAGCACTATAGAAACTCCAGACCGGCAGACCGGACTGTTCTGCGGTATATTCCCAGACTATCTGTCGGGTCTGCGGATTCACCTCAATCACGCGCGAGGCGGAGAACAAGCCCTGTTGCGACGACGGGAACCCGGCATTGCCCTGGTTATCAAATATCAGAATGTTACCCGCCCCCGGCAAGCCTTTGCCAATCATATGGACATCATGCGCACCAACGGTCTGGTCAAGCGCCCGTGGCAGCGGCGCGCCCATCTTCAGCGGCGGTAGCACTGGCCCAATACGCCAGACCACACGGCGAGTCTGCTTATCAATGATGGCAGCGACATTACCATTGCGCGAATTGACCAGGATATTGTCGGGTGCGAAACGGCTGTCGCCTTCGTCGTACCAGTGGTTTTCACCGAGCGGCGCGGCGGTATTAACATGCAGGTAATCGGGATCTCGGGTCTTTTTAATGGCGGCAATTTGCTGCTTGCTAAAACCAAGCTGGTTGAGGCTATCGGCCGCAGACCAGCGCCAGATAACACGAC
>JALAGK010000439.1 GCA_022712475.1 Enterobacteriaceae bacterium | reverse complement strand
GTATCACCCACGAAGGTGGCAAGGATAATAGTTACGGCTACTACCAGTTTTTACTGCATTATTTTAATTTCTTTGAGCACGCGCTGTTTTTTTCGGCTGCAAAGAGTGAGTTCGTTATTACCGAGGAGCATGTTGCGCAATCGGAGAAAATCGACGCGCTGACCACACAATTCTTCCATCGGATGCACAACTATATCGCCACGCAAAAAGTACCCGATGACATGACGCTTCATTTGGAATTGCCGCTGATTTTATCCTGGATTTACATGAACCATCTGCATAAAGAAACCAGAGTAAAGCTCACTGGCCTGCAAGAACGACTGCGGGAGCGATATGACGATGTACATCAGTTACTGGTAGCCAAAGAAAAGAACCATGAGTACGAAAAAGCCCTTTTGAAGAGTTGTTTTTGCTACCTTGCAAAGGAACAAAACCATAACACTGAAGCCCTAAGAGAAGCGAAAGAAACGGGCTTGCTTGTTACACCGGAAATGATTGACAGCTATCTTCACGGTGAAGAGGTTTTCCCTGAAAAAGCCGGATTCACGAGGATGTTTGTTAATGCCGAGAATGAAAACATTTCCGCGTATTTCTGGCATATCGACCAATACCATAGAAAGTTCATCTTGTACCACCGGGGTGAAGCTGAGGCTTTTCTTAACCAGTACATCAGCCAATATCAGGCACAACTGGATGACATTGACTGTCAGATTGTTCATGAAGACCCCATGGCGCAAACCTCTGACGCAGCGAGCCAGTAGCGCTCTGTCACCGAGACATGCCTGAGAGAGACTATCACTCTTATGACACAATAATACAAAAGCGAGGTGCGGACCTGCTTCCCCCCTCGCTTTTTACCACACACCGTGCCTTACACTACCAGCATCTCCTGATGCGGCGTGGCATGAAAGCCGCGGCGAAAGTAAATCAACCCATGTCCTTCCTGTGACACGATGATATGCCGAATCGCCAGCAGGTAAATCTGATGTGTACCGACCGAGGTTATCTGGTCAATCTCCCCTTCCAGGCTTGCCAGCGCATGGCGCAGCACCGGCTGACCTGACTCACCCCGGTACCAGCCTTCCAGCATGAAACGCTGGGCCATGTCCACATCCGTCATGCCCGCAAAATGGCGCGCCATCTGCTCCTGCTCGTGGTTAAGCACATTCACGCACATCCGTGCATTGCGCTCAAACACAGCGTTCATGGCACTTTTGCGGTTGATGCACACTAACAGTGTCGGCGGTGTATCGGTCACGGAGCAGACTGCTGTCGCGGTGATGCCGCACTGTCCGGCCTCTCCGGCGCTGGTGACGATATTCACTGCCGCAGGCAAGCTTGCCATCGCGTCGCGAAACAGTAAGCGATGTTGTTCTTCGTTAATCACAGGCCACCTCCCGTTACTTCACAATACGGTCAAGCTGGTTAATA
Source organism: Enterobacteriaceae bacterium (assembly GCA_022712475.1). Classification (GTDB taxonomy): domain Bacteria; phylum Pseudomonadota; class Gammaproteobacteria; order Enterobacterales; family Enterobacteriaceae; genus Tenebrionibacter. The sequence goes on along the minus strand of JALAGK010000439.1, from coordinate 1,748 downwards.
TCCTGGCCGCTGTGCAAATAGGGTACTTTCCAGCCATCGCGGTCATAGTCTGCAAGACAGCGGTCTACCATTGCCATCATGCTGTTCATATTGCCACTGCTCTGAGCATGACGTAGACATTGCAAACGTATTTCATCCTGGCTGCCGGCGTAGTTAATCTCATACAGTTCGTGACGCCCGCCGAACTCGCTGCCAATGGCGTCCCACATCAGCTTGAGGATCTTGATACGCTGCTCGTGATCCATACCGTTGGAGCCGCGCACGTATTGGGCGAGATAACGGTCGATTTCCGGGTTATTGAGGTCTCGCACGCTCGAAGGTAGATAGATAAGCCCGCTGGTCACGTTGCTTTCGATAATATTTTTGATTTTGCTGTAAGCCATTGGCGCCATGACACGGTAAGTCTGCATCGCCTGCATATCCGGCAGCCACGCGCCATTTTTCCAGGCCTGCGCCTCGGCCCACATCGCATCGCTCAACGACCAGAACAGGTTGCGCCAGGCAACGACCTCCCCGAGCGCCGCCTGCACGCCGCGAAACTCCAGCACGCCGGTGCACTCGAGGCTTTTTTGCAGCAGCGCAGTGACAAAATCAAGCTTCACCGCCAGACGCACGCAGGCTTGCATGGGGTACAGACGTGCAAAACCTGCTTCCACGCTCCAGCGGCGACAACGGTCAAAATCGCGGTAGATAAGTACGTTCTCCCACGGGATCAACACCTTATCAAGTACCAGAATGGCATCATTCTCATCAAAACGGCTGGAGAGCGGGTAATCAAACGGCGATCCCGTCGCCCCAGCTACCAGCTCGTAAGAAGCGCGAGAGATTAGCTTCACGCCATCGGCATCCATTGGCGCGACGAACATCAGCGCAAAGCTCGGATCGTCACCCATCACCTGGGCTGAACCAAAACCGATAAAGTTGTAATGGGTCAGCGCCGAGTTGGTCGCCACCACTTTCGCGCCGCTGACGATGATCCCGGCATCGGTTTCTTTTTCAACCTGCACATACACGTCTTTCACTTCATCCGTCGGTTTGTGGCGGTCAATCGGCGGGTTAACTATGGCGTGGTTAAAATAGAGCCCGGCTTCCTGAATGCGTGTGTACCAGTGACGAGCGTTATCGGCGAATTCACCGTAAAACTCCGGGTTAGCTCCCAGCGAGCAGGCAAACGCCGCCTTGTAATCCGGGGTGCGCCCCATCCAGCCGTAGCTCAGTCGCGACCAGTCGGCGATGCTGTCACGCTGCTGGCGAATTTCATCGGCTGAGCGCGCAAAGCGGAAGGTACGATGGGTATAACCACCGTTGCCGGTATCGGTCTGCCAGCACAGGCTGTCGTGGCTTTCTGGCGCATGTAAAGCGTCATACAGCGTGGCGACCGAACCTGCGGCGTTGCGAAACGCCGGATGGGTCGTAACATCCTTCACCCGTTCGCCATAAATATAAATATCACGCCCGTCTTGCAGGCTTTTTAAGTACTCTTCACCGTTAAACGGACGGTTGGCGGCAGCGCGATGGTCTTCGGGTTTCATGGTGTCTGGCCTCGTAGTGGGTACATGATTGTTATTTATTTGTTTTGTTTTCGTTAATCATTTAAGTGCGTGCAGGACAAACCCGGAAGAGATTTTTCAGGCGTTCGCAGGTACTTTTTCCCGCCAGTGGTAGCGTAAAGAGAAAAGTGCGAGCAGGATCAAATTGTGGGGTGAGGTAACACGTCAACGACCAGGATGGGGGCGGGTTGTCACATG
>JALAGK010000438.1 GCA_022712475.1 Enterobacteriaceae bacterium | reverse complement strand
TGAGCATCCAGCGGCGGATGATGTGGTAGACCACCAGCAAGAAGAACCAAATGGCGACGGAGGTCTCAAGTCTTGCAAGCAGCGCTTTAGAGGTGGCGAGATAGCCTACGGCGGCGGCCAGCATGGCTATCAGCGGTGCGCAGATCATCATGTTCCACAGAATACGGTTGAACAGGTTATCGCCGTGGCCTTCACCGTCAACGTAAAGCGGGATCCCGGCGCGTTTAAGGCTTAGCGTGACGATCGCCAGCGCACCGCAAATAAGCAGGAAGCATAAACGCCCAAGGGACGATGAAAACTCCTGATCGTTGAGGTTATCGAACATGATAAGCGCCATAATGAGCGGCACGACAAAACCGATGCTCATGATGTAATAACGCATTGCGCGCGCCACCTGCTCTCGTGGCCAGCCGAAATGCACCACAAACAGGCCATTGGGACGCGCGAGGGTGGCGCAAATCATGACCACCCACAGCAGCGGCACTGTTGCCGTTACCCCGCTACCAACGGCAACCGCCAGGGGGTAAGGCCAGGCCTCACGCAGGCCGTGGCCGAGGGTTGCCCAAAGGACGGGCAGCGGCGAGGCAACCAGAATGGACCAGAACACCGTGCGTAGCGTCAGCCAGAAATGATCCTGCGTCACTTTACCGACTCGGGCGCTACATCGTTCCAGGAAAGCGGTGAAGTGGCGACGCGAGCTGATGCTAAAGCCGACCAACAGTAGCGCGCCAAACAGCGGCAGCAATGTATCGCGGCTAGTCACCATCATTACACCCGCTTTGCCAAGCTGGCTAAATGTATCCAGTGAGAGCAGACGGCGCAGATCCTGCACAAGTTGCAATGGCCAGGAAAGCCCGATGGGGCTGACGTCAGAGGTCCAGAACAGGTAACGATGCGTAGCCTCATTAATTTCTTTGAGTGCGTCTTCAAGCTGGCCGTTGGCGACTTTTAGTTTTGTCAGCTCCAGGGTAAGCGTGTCGCCGCCCTGCAACAGCGAGTTCAACAGTTCGCGCTGAGTGCGTAACTGGGCTTGCAGAATTTGGCTTTGTTCAGGCGTGAGCGCGCTGCCATCGGCCTGGCGCAGTTGTTGCAGCTGATTTTGTTTGCTCAGACGCTCTTCATAACCCAGGCGCTGTACACGAAGCTGTGCCAGTTCGGTATCCAGTTGCTGAGGTTTGGGCATTTCGGGCAGGCGGGCAACCTGGGCGCGTAGTGCCTCGCCGAGCACGTTGGAGACGCCAAGCCACTGGGACTGTTCACGCAGCGTATTGAGCGCCTGGCGTACCTGTGTGGTCTGGCGTGCCGCCTGGCGCTGCTGGGAGGCAACCAGATCCATACGCTGGGCCTGCTGATTGAGTGCCTGAGACAGCTCACGGTTAACGCGAAACTGCGTCACGATATCTGGTGGCAGGTTAGCACTGTTCTCCGCCATCATTTCCGTGCTTTCGAGCGCCATTTCGGCCTCGCGCTGGCGCAGGTTGTTGAGCTGGTTACGTAGCGACTGAAGATAGGCATCAAGCTGCCCGGCCTGTTTTTGCGCCAGCTCGGCACGCAGACGTGCCAGCTCCTGGCGGTTGCTCGCTGAAAGCTGTGCCAGTTCGAATTCATCTACCTGCGATTTCAGGCGTGCGGCTTCAGCCTGGTTTGCCTGCAGCTGCGCCTGTGCCAGCGGTGTGTTGGCCGTCTGTTGGGCCGCGATGCGGCGTTCCAGTTCGTTAAGCTGACGGCGGGTGTCGGTTTGCTGTTGTGGAAGCTGACCAAGGGAGTCGGAGATTTCCCGGTTGCGCTCCTGCTCTTGTTGAGCCTGGCGGCCCTTGTCCAGCAGTTGGCTGCTGATTTGCAGGATTTCCTGGTTGAGTGCGTCGGTAGTTTGAGCGCCTGTGTACTGGCGTGGTGTGTCGCTCAGGTTACTGAGCTGCTGGCGCAACGACTGGGAAAGTTGCTGGAAGTTATCAATGACTCTCTGGTATTGCGTGGCGCGCTCGAGTGAAGACTCGCGCTCTTCGAGCGATTTGAGCGCTCCTTCAAGGGCGGTGACAATATCAGCCTGCCCCGGCTGGTCTTTGGCCCCTTTGGCCTGTTGCAGCTCCTGGGCAAGTTGTTTGGCATCCGGAACGGAAGCGGCGTGCGCCCCCAGACTGAGGCTCATGGCCATCAGAAACATCAATATCAGGCGCACGTCGCGTTACCTTTGGTCGTTCTTACTTGCTGTCCGTTTGGCTGTTCTTTGGTGCAACATCGCTGGCGCTGTCCTGCGCTGACGCTGGGGACTGCGCGGGGGCAGAAGCGCTGCCTTTAGCCGCCACCGGTTTTGCTTTTGGCGCGGTCTTTGCCGCTTCGACAGCGTTGGCTTCATCAGCGTTTTTTGCGGCCTCGGCGGCTTTGGCTGCTTCAGCGGCTTTTTCGGCCTCGGCGGCTTTGGCGTCTTCAGCGGGTTTTGCGGCCTCGGCGGCTTTTGCTTCTTCAGCGGTTTTTGCGGCCTCGGCGGCTTTGGCTGCTTCAGTGGCTTTTGCGGCCTCGGCGGCTTTGGTTGCTTCAGCAG
>JALAGK010000437.1 GCA_022712475.1 Enterobacteriaceae bacterium | reverse complement strand
ACCCAGGACTGTGAAGACGCCATTCTGGTGCGTGTACACCGCGGTACCGGGGCGGGCATTTTGTCCAACGGTAAAATCTTTCTCGGGCGCAACGGCAATGTAGGTGAAATTGGTCATATTCAGGTTGATCCACTGGGTGAGCGCTGCCACTGCGGTAACTTCGGCTGCCTAGAAACCATTGCTGCTAACGCGGCCATTGAACAGCGCGTACGTCATCTGCTGGAACAGGGCTACCAGAGTCGGCTTACGGCCGAAACCTGCGATATTCGCCATATCTGCAAAGCCGCCAATAAGGGCGATCCGCTGGCAAGTGAAGTTATCGAACATGTTGGTCGCCATCTGGGTAAAGCTATCGCGATTGCCATTAACCTGTTTAACCCACAGAAGGTGGTCATTGCTGGTGAAATCACTGAGGCCGAGCGCGTGCTGCTGCCTGCTATCGGCAACTGTATTAACTCTCAGGCGCTAAAAGCGTTTCGTAAAAATCTGCCCGTGGTCTGCTCGCGCCTTAACGATCGTTCGGCCATTGGCGCTTTTGCGCTGGTAAAACGCGCTATGCTTAACGGCATGCTATTACAGCGGTTGCTCGGCGAATCCGCTCACTGATCCTGCGCGCCTGCGTCACACCCTGTGTGTGCAGGCGTTTTCTTTTCCGCTTGCGGTTATTACCATAAGCGCTTCTTAAGCCATACGACCAATCTATGACAATTAAAAACATCATCTGCGATATTGACGGCGTGCTGATGCACGACAACGTTGCCATTCCCGGCGCTGCACAGTTCATCACAGGCATTATGGAAAAAGGCCTGCCGCTGGTACTTTTGACCAACTATCCGTCACAAACCGGCCAGGACCTGGCAAACCGCTTTGCCACAGCGGGCATCGACGTGCCAGACAGTGCTTTCTATACCTCCGCGATGGCCACCGCCGATTTTCTGCGTCGCCAGGAAGGTAAAAAAGCCTATGTGGTAGGTGAAGGCGCACTCATTCACGAGCTCTACAAAGCCGGATTTACCATAACCGACGTGAACCCTGACTTTGTTATCGTCGGCGAAACCCGCTCCTATAACTGGGAGATGATGCATAAAGCAGCATTTTTTGTGGCTAACGGCGCACGCTTTATCGCCACTAACCCGGATACGCACGGTCACAGCTACTACCCCGCCTGCGGCGCGCTGTGTGCTGGCATCGAGAAAATTTCCGGACGGGCTCCATTTTATGTGGGTAAACCCAGCCCGTGGATAATCCGCTCAGCACTCAACAAAATGCAGGCGCACTCAGAAGAAACCGTCATTGTGGGCGACAACCTGCGTACCGATATTCTGGCAGGCTTCCAGGCCGGGCTGGAAACCATTCTGGTGCTCTCCGGCGTCTCCACGCTTAATGACATTGATGACATGCCTTTTCGTCCGACCTGGATTTACCCGTCGGTTGCCGAAATCGACGTTATCTGATCCTGTGCGCCGCTCCATCCGGCGTGGCGCCACATTCAATAAAACCGCCAAAAAATTAACGAATCGTCAATTTTTACCTTCACTTGGTAAGTTTTTTTCAGCATTCAATAACCACTATTACTCTTTTTGTTATCCATCCGGCAAATCGCTTGCATTGCCTGGGTGAGTTACGGCATTTTCTTCAGTACGACAACGACACACCGTCACCGGGCGGATACAACGGAGTAAGCTATGTGTTCTATTTTTGGCGTGCTGGATATCAAAACTGACGCGGGTGAACTGCGCAAAAAAGCACTCGAACTGTCTCGTCTGATGCGCCACCGCGGCCCGGACTGGTCCGGCATTTATGCCAGCGACAAGGCTATTCTCGCCCACGAGCGACTGTCTATTGTTGATGTGAACGCCGGAGCACAGCCGCTGTATAACGATAAGAAAACCCACGCACTGGCGGTTAATGGTGAGATCTATAACCACCAAGCGCTGCGTGCCGAATACGCTGACCGTTACGCCTTCCAGACCGGCTCCGATTGTGAAGTCATCCTCGCGCTGTATCAGGAAAAAGGTCCGGAGTTCCTGGATGAATTACAGGGCATGTTCGCTTTTGCCCTTTATGACAGTGAAAAAGACGCTTATCTGATTGGCCGCGACCATATCGGCATTATTCCGCTGTATATGGGTTACGATGAGCATGGCAACATGTATGTGGCCTCTGAAATGAAGGCGCTGACGCCGGTTTGCCGCACGATTAAAGAATTCCCGCCAGGAAGCTACTTGTGGAGTCAGGACGGGGAAATCCGCCGCTACTGGCAGCGTGACTGGTTTGAATATGACGCGGTTGAGAACAACGAAACCGACAAAAACGCGCTGCGTGTCGCGCTGGAAGAGGCGGTAAAAAGCCACCTGATGTCCGACGTGCCTTACGGCGTGCTGCTCTCTGGTGGACTGGATTCCTCCATTATTTCCGCTATTACCAAAAAATTTGCCGCGCGCCGCGTAGAAGATGATGAGCGCAGCGAGGCCTGGTGGCCGCAACTGCACTCTTTTGCCGTTGGGCTTGAAGGCTCCCCAGACCTCAAAGCCGCTCAGGAAGTGGCAAACCATCTCGGTACCGTGCATCACGAAATTCACTTTACGGTGCAGGAAGGGCTGGATGCGATCCGCGATGTGATTTACCACATTGAGACCTATGACGTGACGACCATTCGCGCGTCAACGCCGATGTACCTGATGTCACGCAAGATTAAAGCGATGGGCATCAAAATGGTGCTGTCTGGTGAAGGCTCGGATGAAGTCTTTGGCGGCTATCTCTATTTCCATAAAGCGCCAAACGCGAAAGAGCTGCACGAAGAGACCGTGCGTAAGCTGCTGGCACTGCACATGTTTGACTGTGCCCGTGCCAACAAAGCCATGTCCGCCTGGGGCGTGGAGGCACGTGTACCGTTCCTTGATAAAAAATTCCTCGATGTGGCGATGCGCATCAACCCACGCGACAAAATGTGCGGCAACGGCAAGATGGAAAAGCACGTCCTGCGCGAATGCTTTGAATCTTACCTGCCCGCAAGCGTTGCCTGGCGCCAGAAGGAGCAGTTCTCTGACGGCGTGGGATACAGCTGGATAGCTACTCTCAAAGAAGTTGCGGCCCAGCACGTCTGTGACCAGCCGCAGGAGACGGCGCACTTT
>JALAGK010000436.1 GCA_022712475.1 Enterobacteriaceae bacterium | reverse complement strand
TAGTATTCCTGTCAGTCACCTGCACGCTGGTGATACCACACGCCTCGGCGGCCTGAATGTTGTCGGCATTATCGTCAAAGAAAAGCGCATCCGCCGGGCTGAACCCTTCTTCTTCAAGCACTTTATGAAAGATGCGCGCCTCCGGCTTACGCATGCCCATCTCCTGCGACAGCCAGACGCGATCGGCGGCAGCGTGGATTTGTGGGTATTCGCTCGGCCAGAGCGTGGTATGCAGACGGATAGTGTTAGACAGCACCACCACTCGGTGCCCCTGCGCACGCAGCTTGTGCATAATTTCAATGACTTCCGGGCGCAGCCCAACAAATATCGCCTGCCAGCCTGCCGCAAACTGCTCATAGCTCAAAGGCAGGGCCAGCTCATGACAAATGGCAGCAGCAAAATCTTCGTCACTGATTTCCCCGCGCTCATGGCGTTCAAAGGCCTCTCCCATCACAAAGTTTTGCTGCAGGCTTGCCAGCGGAACGCGCGTATAGTCGCTCCACACCCCCAGCACGCGACCAAAATCGATATCTACAATGACGTTCCCCAAATCAAAGATATAAAGCATCCTTCTCTCCTCTCGCGCCACGAATAATCCACTGTAGCGGGTAAAAACGTCTTTGACTATGGAGAAAAAATCAGCCGATGCCCCAGAACAATACGGCCAGCAACTGAGGTGTGATGATGCGCAAAAACATCACCAGCGGATAAACCGTAGCGTAAGACAGCGCTGCCGCGCCGCTGGTAGCATGCAGGCCATTCGCAAAAGCCAGAGCGGGCGGGTCAGTCATTGAACCGGCCAGCATGCCGCACAACGTGAGGTAGTTCATGCGCACCAAAAGCCTGGCAAGCAGTGCTGCGCTCAAAAGCGGGATCGCGGTAATGAGAATGCCATAACCAATCCAGCTCAGCCCACTGCCTTCAATAAGCGTGGTAAAGAACTCGCCGCCGGATTTAAGCCCAACCACCGCCAGAAACAGCACAATCCCCAGTTCGCGCAGCGCCAGGTTAGCGCCCGGCGGCATGAACCAGTAAAGCTTGCCGATGCTACCAATCCGGCCCAGTACGATGGCGACAATAAGCGGCCCACCGGCAAGACCCAGGCGCAGCGCCGCCGGAAAACCCGGGATAAATAGCGGAATAGAGCCCAGTAGCACACCCAGACCAATGCCGATAAAAACGGGCAACATCTGCACCTGTTGCAACTTTTGGTGGGCGTTACCGAGTTCAGCGGCCACCGCGTCTATCGCCTCCGGGCGCCCCACCAGGTTGAGAATATCGCCAAATTGCAGACTGGCGTTACTGCCGGGCACTAGTTCCACGCCTGCGCGATTAAGGCGCGACACCACGACATCAAAGCGTTTTTTCATGTGCAGTTCGCGTATCTTCTTACCTAGTACCTGCTCATTCGTTACCACAACGCGGGCGACTTTAAGTTCTGTGCCGCTGGTGGATAACGATGTATCCACCGCGGTACCAATCACTAATTGGGCGCTGTGCAAATCACTTTCTTTGCCCACTAAATGCAGCAAATCGCCCAGCCGCAGCAGGGTACCGGGCGCTGGCACCATCAGCACCTCATCGCGCTTTAGGCGTGAGCACACAATGCTGTCACCACTGAGAACCGGTACTTCCTGTAGCGCAATCTGGTCGAGGTTGGGGTTTTCTACGCGGATGTTCATGGTGTGTAATCTTGCGGTATCGCCGCCGCTATGGCTGTCGTACTGCTGTGCCTCTTGCTCTACGTTGACGCGAAAAAGCAGGCGCACCAGCCACATAGTAAGCAGTATGCCGCAGATACCAAACGGATAAGCCATGGCGTAGCTCATGCCCATCTGGTCCACCTGCGCAAGCGGTGTGCCGAGATCGGTGAGAATTTGCTGGCCGGCCCCCAGAGCGGGGGTGTTGGTGACCGCACCGGAGAAAATACCCAGTACCACCGGCAACGGGATTGCAAAAATTTTATGCAGCAGGGCAGTAACCAGGGCGCCGAGCACAACAATCAGCACGGCAAAAAGATTGAGCCGCAGGCCGGATACCCGCAGCGAGGAGAAAAAACCCGGCCCCACCTGGATACCAATGGTATAGACAAACACAATCAGCCCAAACTCCTGCAACACGTGCAGCATGTCACCGTTAAGCTCAAGTCCTGCCCGCTCTACAAAGTGGCCGACAATGATGCCACCAAACAGCACGCCGCCAATACCAAGCCCGACGCCGCGCACACGCACATTCCCAATCCACAACCCTACGACCGCCACCAGCGCCAGCACGCTAATGGTTAACGCAATCTCGCTCATGTCGGCACCCTATAATCCTTAATAGTTAAAGGGATTCTGCCAGAGCAAGACGCAGCGAGTTGGGCCTTCGCGCACAAAAAAAGGCCCCGCAGGGCCTTTGTCGTCAAAACGTAAGCGTTAGTTGCTAAGCGTCGGTTGCTCGCTAATGGCGATACGCTGCGGTTCAATAACGTCCGGGACGTTGCGCACAAGGTCAATGTGCAGCAGACCGTTGGCGAAGCTCGCACCGGCAACTTCCATATTTTCAGCCAACGTAAAGCTCAGGCTGAACGGCTGAATAACCAGCCCCTGATGCAGCCATTTCGGCTCGGTTTGCGGCTGCGGTGGATTACCTTTCACGCTAAGGCGTGTACCTTCAAGCTCAATATCCAGGTCTTCCTGACGGAAACCAGCCAGCGCAAGCGTAATACGATAGTGGTTATCGTCGCTTTTTTCGATGTTATAGGGAGGGAAGCCCTGGGTTTCATTGGCGCTTTGCAGTGCGTTGGCCAGTTTGTCAAAACCAATCCACTGACGCAGCAGCGGGGATAAGTCAAAG
>JALAGK010000435.1 GCA_022712475.1 Enterobacteriaceae bacterium | reverse complement strand
GGGTACGACCACGCACTTCGATTTCGCGAACTTCGTCACCCGGGTAGGCAGAACCGATTTCGTGCTTGATACGCTCTGCGGTCGCTTCACCAATCAGTGAACCGTAGTTACGGCGCACGTAATTGATGATGGCTTCATCAAAGCGGTCACCACCAATACGTACAGAAGAAGAATAGACCACGCCGTTAAGAGAAATAACCGCAACTTCCGTCGTACCACCACCGATATCGACAACCATAGAACCGGTTGCTTCAGAAACCGGCAGGCCTGCGCCGATTGCGGCAGCCATCGGTTCTTCAATCAGGAAAACTTCACGTGCGCCTGCGCCCTGCGCAGATTCACGGATAGCACGACGTTCAACCTGGGTCGCTCCCACTGGCACACACACCAGCACGCGCGGGCTTGGGCGCATGAAGCTGTTACTGTGAACCTGCTTGATGAAGTGTTGCAGCATTTTTTCGGTAACGAAGAAGTCAGCGATAACGCCGTCTTTCATTGGGCGAATGGCTGCAATATTACCCGGCGTACGGCCAAGCATCTGCTTTGCGTCGTGGCCCACGGCCGCTACGCTTTTCGGGGAGCCAGCTCTGTCCTGGCGAATGGCGACCACTGAGGGTTCATTCAGTACGATGCCTTGTCCTTTAACGTAGATGAGGGTATTCGCGGTACCCAGGTCAATGGACAGGTCGTTAGAAAACATGCCACGAAATTTTTTAAACATACTAAGGGATAATCCTGAAAGCTGGGGCGGAAAACAAAATCCGCTTACTTTACCAACCACGCGAAGCAGCGACAAGGCGCAAAAAACGTTCTGCTTCGGTGAAAAATAGTGCGGTTTATGTCACCCGTTACACTCAGACACACTCTTCATCAGAAAAATGAAGAAAACGACGGTTAGTAGTTCAACATCCTGTGCCAGGTAACCGTGGGTTGCCATAAACCCGCGTCTTTAATCAATACTGCGACGTCGCCGGCAGGCATAAAGCCCCCTTATGATGCAGCGCGCAACATTCTACGTGAAAACCAGCCAAACGACAGATTAAACAGGGTATCTGTGCGAATATTTTTTCACATTGCTGTCAAGCGGACGGGAGCCCACAAAGAAATCGCCCTGTGCCCCTGAGACCCCTTTTTCAATCAACATCAGCCATTCACCCCGCGTACGGGTTCCCGCAGCCACCACTCTGGCACGCGTACCGCTACAGGCCTCGACCAGGCTACCCACCAACAGTTGGTTCTCGGTACGCCAGTCAATATTGCGCACCAGCGCCGGATGCAGCTTAATCAGCTCCGGCTCCAGTTCCTGAATATATGCCGTGCTGACCAGCGTTAATCCCGCCTGTGTCACGGCAATACGTGGGCCGAGCGCTTTTATCAAGCGAATGACAGGCTGTAAACGGCTGATATGTTGACAAACATCATCCTCCGCAAGTTCAAAAAGAATTCGGCTTCTGAGCGTTTTTTCATTTTGCATCAGCGTGTCACGCAGCCAACGCTGAAACGGACGGCGCAGCAGTGACTCAACTGTTACCGGAATAGCCAACGTTTCTTCTGGCCAGAAGCGAAGTAGAGGGATAATGCGTGAGATCAATAGCCGATCATACTGCTCTGCCAGACCAAACTGCTGAACCAATGGCATATACTCCGCTGGCAGCACTTCCTGCTCACCATCGAATATGCGACACATTATCTCGCGGTGATGTACCAGACCATCGCGCATGACGGCCGGTTTTTGATACAAACGCGGACCGCCACGACGCATCATGTCTTCCAGCATGGTACGCCACTTCACGTTTCCGCGGCCTTTATCCGGATGCGCACGACTGTATACCGCCCAGCCGTTACTCCCCTGAAGCACCGCATTACGCGCCGCCTCCTCGGCCTGTTCCATTACCTGCTCCACCGTCTGACCGCTGCTCCAGGTACAAATACCAATATGCAGCATGTCGTGACGGTCAATCATGCGTGTGGAAGGCAGCGCATCAAGCGAATTCAAAAGCTGGCCCGCGATCCCGTCGGCATCTTTAAGCGTACTGTGCGGCAGCAAAACAGCGAAGTCACTCTGGTAGTAACGGGCCAACAGCGCACCGGGATAGCGCATAATAAAGGTAGAAAGCAGATTAATGAGTGAGTAAAGATAGTCCTCTACTGCACTGCGTCCCCACGTTTCGCGCAGGATGTCGAAATCCGGCAAGCGCAGCATCATCACCACGCCATGTGTACCCACCTGTTCATGGTCTTCAAGGAGTGTGGCAAGCTGGTTTTCGAAAAAAAGCCGGTTATTGAGGCCAGTTTGGGCATCCTGGGCGGCATAGGAGCGAATAAGCGTGCCCACGCGGCTGCGCTGCTCGCTGGCATGCTGAAGCTCTTTAAGCAGCATATCCAGTGCACTGCTGGTACGGGCAGGCCATTCATGCACTGTACCCGTCACCTCTTTACCGCGCTCGCCGTTAAGAATGCGTGTGGCACGGTTATCTAATAACTCCAGCCCGGTAAACTGCCGGCGTACCCAGTGTGAGGCGCACAGCACCATTGCTATCATTAACAGAATGGCGACGGACAAAGGGGCCGTCGTCACCAGTGAATGGAAATAGTCATTAATAGGATCGCGGTAGACAATTTCGATGATAAAGCTTGGGTGTTTTAGCAGGCGGGCAGTGTGGACGCGGGTAATATACTGCTGTTTAACATGGAGATAACTCGCTTTCAGCTCATGATTCAGTACCACCGTCTTTCCCGAGGTTATCGTCACGTGCGAAATATCGAGCGGTAACATTACAGGGTTGAGCAATTCCGCCATTTGCTGCGGAGAATGCGTGAGCAAATCGATGTCGACAAGCGTCACGACAGCAT
>JALAGK010000434.1 GCA_022712475.1 Enterobacteriaceae bacterium | reverse complement strand
TTACGTTTCGCTGACGCGATGGATTTACTCAAAATTGTTGACAGCGCCTCACGAATTCAAGTACCACTAAGGGTATCGCTGAATTCGATACGAGGTTATCCAATGTTCAATATTGTTCGTCTAACCGGCCTACTACTAAACGCCTTTACTGTGCGCGGTAGTCTGGTGGACAACGCTAAACGTTGAGATAACCTCCCAGAACGATAAAACCCGCGCCACTGCGCGGGTTTTTTTATGCTCGATGCAGGGCGCTTAAGACAGAACAAGGACCCAACCCATGAGCCAACAAGTCATTATTTTTGATACGACCTTACGTGATGGTGAACAGGCATTGCAGGCAAGCCTGAGTGTGAAAGAAAAGCTGCAGATTGCGCTGGCGCTGGAGCGTATGGGTATTGATGTAATGGAAGTCGGCTTCCCGGTGTCCTCACCGGGGGATTTTGAATCCGTACAGACTATTGCTCGCCAGATTAAAAACAGCCGCGTGTGCGGACTGGCGCGCTGTGTGGAAAAAGACATTGATGTCGCCGCAGAGGCGTTGCGTGTCGCCGAGGCCTTCCGTATCCATACTTTTATTGCCACCTCGCCCATGCACATTGCAACTAAATTGCGCAGTACGCTGGACGAAGTGATTGAACGCGCGGTGTACATGGTTAAACGTGCGCGCAATTATACCGATGACGTCGAATTCTCATGTGAAGATGCAGGGCGCACGCCAATCGAAGACTTAGCTCGTGTAGTCGAAGCCGCCATTAACGCCGGTGCCACCACCGTCAACATCCCGGACACGGTGGGCTACACCACTCCCAGCGAATACGGCAACATCATCTCCTCTTTGTACCAGCGCGTTCCCAACATCGATAAAGCCATTATCTCTGTCCATACCCACGATGACCTGGGTATGGCGGTCGGTAACGCCATTGCCGCGGTGCAGGCAGGCGCGCGCCAGGTAGAAGGTACGCTCAACGGCATCGGTGAGCGCGCCGGTAACTGTGCACTGGAAGAAGTCATCATGGCCATTAAAGTGCGCAGCAAAATGATGAACTTGCACACCAACATCAATCACAACGAAATCTGGCGTACCAGTCAGACCGTAAGTCAAATCTGCAACATGCCCATTCCGGGTAACAAGGCGGTAGTAGGTGCGAACGCCTTCGCCCACTCCTCCGGTATCCACCAGGACGGCGTGCTGAAAAACCGCGAAAACTACGAAATCATGACGCCGGAGTCCATCGGCCTCAACCAGGTGCAGTTGAACCTGACCTCACGATCTGGCCGTGCAGCTGTGAAACACCGCATGGAAGAGATGGGCTACAAAGACAGTGAATACAACATGGACTATCTGTATGACGCCTTCCTGAAGCTGGCCGATAAAAAAGGCCAGGTATTTGACTACGACCTGGAAGCGCTGGCGTTCATTAACAAACAGCAAGAAGAGCCAGAGCATTTCCGCCTGGATTACTTCACTGTACAGTCCAGCTCCAGCGAAATGGCAACTGCATCGGTGAAGCTTGCCTGCGGCGATGAAATTAAAACCGAAGCGGCGACCGGTAACGGCCCGGTTGATGCTGTCTATCAGGCCATCAACCGTATTACTGACTTCAACATTGAGCTGGTCGACTACAAGCTGGGCGCCAAAGGTCATGGCAAAAACGCGCTGGGCCAGGTAGACATTGTGGTCAACTATCACGATCGTCGTTTCCACGGCGTGGGTCTGGCGACCGATATCGTGGAATCCTCAGCCAAAGCCATGGTGCATGTGCTGAACAACATCTGGCGCGCTAACGAAGTCGAAAAAGAATTACAACGCAAACAAATCAAAGAACAAAATCAGGAAACCGTGTGACATGTCCAGGAACTACCATATAGCAGTATTGCCGGGTGACGGCATCGGTCCGGAAGTAATGGCTCAGGCAATGAAAGTGCTGGACGCCGTACGCAAGCGTTTTGATATGCGCATCACCACCAGCGAGTACGACGTCGGCGGAGCCGCCATTGACCGTCAGGGCACACCGTTACCAGCGGGCACAATTGAAGGCTGCGAACAGGCGGACGCAATCCTGTTCGGTTCTGTTGGCGGCCCGAAATGGGAACATCTGCCGCCTGCCGAGCAGCCAGAGCGCGGTGCGTTGCTGCCGCTGCGTAAACACTTCAAGTTATTCAGCAACCTGCGCCCTGCACGTTTGTACCAGGGGCTGGAAGCATTCTGCCCACTGCGTGCGGATATTGCCGCTAACGGCTTTGATATTCTGTGCGTACGTGAACTGACCGGCGGCATCTACTTCGGTCAGCCGAAAGGTCGCGAAGGCAGCGGCATGTACGAAAAAGCGTACGACACTGAGGTCTATCACCGCTTTGAGATTGAACGCATCGCACGTATTGCATTCGAATCTGCACGCAAGCGCGCTAAGAAAGTCACCTCAATCGATAAAGCCAACGTGCTGCAAACCTCTGTGCTGTGGCGCGAAATTGTTAGCGAAATCGGCAAAGAGTACCCAGACGTTGAACTGGCACACATGTACATTGACAACGCAACTATGCAGCTGGTGAAAAACCCAGCGCAGTTCGACGTGTTGCTGTGCTCCAACCTGTTTGGCGACATTCTGTCTGACGAATGCGCGATGATAACCGGCTCTATGGGTATGCTGCCTTCAGCAAGCCTCAACGAACAAGGCTTTGGTTTATATGAGCCTGCAGGCGGCTCTGCACCGGACATCGCCGGTAAAAACATCGCTAACCCAATTGCCCAAATCCTCTCGCTCTCGCTGCTGCTGCGCTACAGCCTTGATGCTGAAGACGCCGCGCAGGCTATTGAGCGCGCGATTAATAAAGCGCTGGAAGAAGGTATTCGCACCAGCGATCTGGCACGCGACGCCAGCGCAACCAGTACAGAAGAAATGGGTGACATCGTTGCCCGTTATGTTGCAGAAGGGGTGTGATCATGGCGAAGACGTTATACCAGAAATTATTTGATGCCCATGTGGTGTACGAAGCGCCGAACGAGACCCCGTTGCTGTACATCGACCGCCACCTGGTGCACGAAGTCACCTCACCGCAGGCATTTGACGGCCTGCGCGCCCACGGGCGTAAACTGCGCCAGCCGGGCAAAACCTTCGCCACGATGGACCACAACGTCTCCACGCAGACTAAAGACATCAACGCCAGCGGCGAGATGGCTCGCATTCAGATGCAGGAGTTGATGAAGAACTGCAAAGAATTCGGCGTTGAGTTGTATGACCTCAACCATCCGTATCAAGGTATTGTGCACGTGATGGGCCCCGAGCAGGGTATTACGCTGCCGGGCATGACCATTGTCTGTGGCGACTCCCATACGGCTACCCACGGCGCGTTTGGCGCACTGGCGTTTGGTATTGGAACCTCTGAGGTTGAGCACGTGATGGCAACCCAGACCCTGAAACAGGGCCGCGCCAAAACCATGAAAATAGAAGTGACCGGCACCGCTGCCCCGGGTATCACAGCCAAAGATATTGTGCTGGCTATCATCGGGAAAACCGGCAGCGCTGGCGGCACCGGGCACGTGGTGGAGTTCTGCGGTCCAGCCATCCAGGCGCTGAGCATGGAAGGCCGCATGACGCTGTGCAACATGGCCATTGAGATGGGTGCTAAAGCAGGCCTGGTCGCGCCAGATGACACCACGTTTAACTACGTGAAGGGGCGCCGTCACGCGCCGAAGGGTCAGGACTGGGACGATGCTATCGCTTACTGGAAAACCTTCCGCACTGACGAAGGTGCAAGCTTTGATACCGTCGTGACACTGCGTGCCGAAGACATCGCGCCGCAGATCACCTGGGGCACTAACCCAGGCCAGGTCATTTCTGTTACTGACAACGTGCCAGACCCGGCTTCCTTTAGCGACCCGGTTGAGCGTGCGTCTGCGGAAAAAGCGCTCGCTTATATGGGCCTGCAGGCGGGCGTTTCGCTTAAAGATGTGGCTATCGACAAAGTGTTTATTGGCTCCTGCACTAACTCGCGTATTGAAGACCTGCGCGCAGCTGCCGCTATCGCCAAAGGACGCAAAGTGGCGCCTGGCGTACTGGCTATGGTCGTACCTGGCTCTGGCCCGGTGAAAGCACAGGCTGAAGAAGAAGGTCTGGACAAAATCTTTATCGAAGCTGGTTTTGAATGGCGTTTGCCCGGCTGTTCAATGTGTCTGGCGATGAACAACGACCGCCTGAATCCCGGTGAGCGCTGCGCATCTACCAGCAACCGTAACTTCGAAGGCCGTCAGGGGCGCGGCGGGCGCACGCATCTGGTCAGCCCGGCAATGGCAGCCGCCGCCGCAGTCACTGGTCGTTTTGCCGACATCCGCGACATGAAATAAGGAAGGAAAACCATGGCAGAGAAATTTATCCAACACACCGGCCTGGTCGTTCCGCTGGATGCCGCAAACGTCGATACCGACGCCATTATCCCAAAGCAGTTTCTGCAAAAGGTAACGCGTACCGGCTTTGGCGCACACCTGTTTAACGACTGGCGTTTTCTGGACGATAAAGGCGAACAGCCAAATCCAGAGTTCGTATTGAATTTCCCGGAGTACAAAGGCGCATCCATCCTGCTGGCGCGTGAAAACTTTGGCTGCGGTTCCTCGCGCGAGCACGCGCCGTGGGCATTGACTGACTACGGTTTTAAAGTCGTGATTGCACCGAGTTTTGCCGATATTTTTTATGGCAATAGCTTCAACAACCAGCTGCTGCCGGTCACGTTAAGTGATGCCGAGGTGGATGAGCTGTTCAAGCTGGTCGAGGCTAACCCGGGCATCCGTTTTGTGGTGGATTTGGAGTCACAGACAGTACAGGCTGGTGAGAAAAGCTATAGCTTTAGCATTGATGCCTTCCGCCGCCACTGCATGATGAACGGTCTGGACAGCATCGGCTTAACGTTGCAGCATGAAGATGCCATTGCAGCCTACGAGAAGAAGCTGCCCGCGTTTATGCAGTAACGCTTACCCCTCTCTCCCGCCCGGGAGAGAGGGTTTACTTTAACGTCTTTTACCCGCGCCGTCATC
>JALAGK010000433.1 GCA_022712475.1 Enterobacteriaceae bacterium | reverse complement strand
GGTTAAATGTTCCTAATTGTGATCGTTGCCGCAACCGTTAAAAAACACTCTGTCTATACTTGGCACACAAGGAGAGGGGATATTCCCTGCCGGCCGAAGATTTCGGAGGTGACAGATGAGACGTAAAAACGCGTCATTATTAGGTAACGTGCTAATGGGGCTAGGGTTAGTGGTAATGGTAGGCGGTATCGGTACTGCCATTATGAACCAGCTTCCGCAATTTCACCTGCCACAGCTTTTCGCTCACGGTGCTGTATTTGGTATTTTTGTTGGTGCCCTGCTCTGGCTTGTGGGTGCCCGTCTCGGTGGCCATGAGAGAGTCACCGATCGCTACTGGTGGGTGCGTAATTTTGATAAACGCTGCAAACGTGGTCAGCACGGCCATCATCAGAGTTAAGTCGAATTAAACAAAAAGCGGTTCTTCACGGGGCCGCTTTTTTGTGGTGTTAAAAGCGATATAGCAGCTAAAAGCCATAAAAAAACCCGCCGTAGCGGGTTTTTTGCTGTCAGTTCAATCAATGATCGAACATGGCAGAGATAGACTCTTCGTTGCTGATACGGCGAATCGCCTCAGCCAGCATGCCAGACAGCGTCAGGGTACGCACGTTTGGCAGCGCTTTGATTTCATCAGACAGCGGAATGGTATCGCAAACGACGACTTCGTCGATAACGGAGTTGCGCAGGTTTGATACCGCATTGCCGGAGAAGATAGGGTGCGTGGCATAAGCGAAAACACGTTTGGCACCGCGCTCTTTAAGCGCTTCAGCGGCCTTACACAGCGTGCCACCGGTATCAATCATGTCATCAACCAGCACGCAGTCACGTCCAGCAACGTCACCGATGATGTGCATGACCTGAGAAACGTTCGCGCGTGGGCGACGCTTATCGATAATGGCCATCTCGGTGTCGTTCAGCAGTTTGGCAACTGCGCGAGCGCGCACAACGCCGCCGATATCCGGAGAAACGACGATCGGGTTTTCGAGGTTCTGTTGCAGCATGTCTTCCAGCAGAATTGGACTGCCGAACACGTTATCAACCGGGACATCGAAGAAGCCCTGAATCTGCTCGGCGTGCAGGTCAACAGTCAGAACACGGTCAACGCCAACGCTTGAGAGGAAATCAGCAACGACTTTCGCGGTGATAGGTACACGAGCAGAGCGCACGCGGCGGTCCTGACGTGCGTAGCCAAAGTAGGGGATGACAGCGGTAATTCTGCCTGCGGAAGCGCGGCGCAGGGCATCAACCATGACCACAAGTTCCATCAGGTTATCATTCGTGGGAGCGCAGGTTGACTGGATGATGAAAATATCCCCACCGCGAACGTTTTCGTTAATCTGCACGCTCACTTCGCCGTCGCTGAAGCGACCGACAGCAGCGTCTCCGAGTGAAGTGTACAGGCGGTTGGCAATACGTTGAGCCAGTTCCGGGGTGGCGTTACCAGCAAAAAGCTTCATATCAGGCACGAGTTGAACCTCAGGCATGCGTCCAGTAGTGGATGGCGGTCACGGGCGGAGCGTCCACCATCCGGGCGGTGTATTTTAAGAGCGTGATGCAACGTCTGAAACAAGGTGGCGCTGTCACCAACGCTCAGCTTGCCCGGAAATGGCTTTATGCAGCGCGGAGAGATTGACGCCACGCGCCGCAAAACCCTGCGACCACTCCGGGGCTTGCTTAAGCACCTGACGGGCAGCGGATTCGGTGTCAAATTCAGCAAACACGCAAGCTCCTGTGCCGGTCAGGCGCGACGGCGCGTATTCTAACAGCCAGGAAAGCAGCGCATCAACCTCGCGAAAACGTTTTCTTGCGATAACTTCACAATCGTTGCGGAATTCACAATTCATCAACATTTCCATTGACCTTGTGGGGGTATCGCGCGGTAATTCAGGATCTTTAAAGATAACCGGCGTTGGAATGCTTATGCCGGGGTGCAGCACCAGATACCATTTCTCCGGCGGGTTAGCCGCAATCAGGCGCTCGCCCACGCCCTCAGCAAACGCCGCATGTCCCCGTACAAAGACCGGCACATCCGCACCAAGCGTCAGCCCCAACTCGGCCAGCCGGTCAATGCTGATGCCGCTTTGCCACATATGGTTGAGTGCGACAAGCGTGGTTGCCGCGTTAGACGAGCCACCACCCAGCCCGCCGCCCATCGGCAATTTTTTTTCAACTGCAAGACTGGCACCCGGCACGGTTTTGCCCACGCGCTGGACTTCTTGCACCAGCAAGCGTGCGGCGCGCACAATCAGGTTTTGCTCATCCGGCACGCCGTCAACCGGCGTTAGTAGATGGATTTGTCCGTCGCTACGCGGCGTTATCGTTACTGTGTCGCCGTAGTCCAGGAACTGAAACAGCGTTTGCAGATTGTGGTAGCCGTCAGGACGACGGCCAGTGATATAAAGAAAAAGATTCAGTTTGGCCGGAGAGGGCCAGCGCGTTGGCGTCATTTCACTATCCAGTTATCCATTTTCAACTTGATGCGCTGCTCGCCGTCGCTCAACTCCATATTGGACGGGAAGGCGGGTTGAACCTTGTCGCTGTAGTCGCTGTAGGTCACCTTCCAGTTTTTGTCGTCACGTTCGTAGTTAACTTCGCTCAGACGGTACTGGTCATCAAGCCGGTAATCTGTGGCATCACCTGGCAGGCCCAGAATCCACTGGCGCAGGCTTTCAAGCGGAATCGGCATGCCGGTCAGGCGTTGCAGCATCTCTTCGGCATCCTGCGCCTGGTAGCGCTGGCCTTTGTTGTCAATCAGTTCTGCGCCGTCCGGGCCTGCGGTCAACGAAAGCTCGGTGCTGCCAAGTGGGTTTGTCAGCAGCAGGCGATAACGGTCCTGGCCGGTCTGTTGCCAGAAGAAACGCGCGTAAACTTTCTGGCTGTCGGAGATATACGCGAATGCGCCGCGGGTCTGATACTGGCT
The DNA here is from genome assembly GCA_022712475.1 of Enterobacteriaceae bacterium. Lineage (GTDB taxonomy): Bacteria > Pseudomonadota > Gammaproteobacteria > Enterobacterales > Enterobacteriaceae > Tenebrionibacter. The sequence continues at coordinate 8,896 of JALAGK010000433.1, read as the reverse complement.
CAGGCTCTGAACCTGCGAAACGTGCTGTTTCCACTGCGGTGAATCGGGACTTTTCCCCGGTCCTTTGGGCGGGGTCGTCATACAGGCAGCAAGCAGCAGGCTTGCAAAAGGCAGCAATCGAACGGGGCTGAATTTCGTCATAACGCGATAAATCCTTGAGAACCGTCAAAGTCGTAACCGGTAATACTGGCTTTATGCGTGAAAAGCGTCAATGGTGAAATTATCCGGAAGCAGGAAAAGAGGGCTGGCGTCTATCGTTGCGAAAGAGGGCGCTCCCTTTTATTGCCAGTGCGCATCCTGTATTATGCCACCAGAAATCCATATCAAGACCGGTATTACTCCCGCACACATGACTCTGTTAGCTCTGGGTATTAACCACAAAACGGCACCTGTATCATTGCGAGAACGCGTTACGTTTTCGCCGGATACGCTCGACAGCGCGCTGGATAGCCTGCTGGCGCAGCCGATGGTGCAGGGCGGAGTCGTGTTGTCGACCTGTAACCGTACGGAGCTGTACCTGAGCGTGGAGCAGCAGGACAACCTGCATGAAGCGTTGGTGCGCTGGCTGTGTGATTACCACAAGCTGGACGAAGCGGAAGTGCGCCGCAGTCTGTACTGGCACCAGGATAACGAGGCGGTGAGCCACCTGATGCGTGTTGCCAGCGGTCTGGATTCCATGATTCTTGGCGAGCCCCAAATTCTGGGGCAGGTGAAAAAAGCCTTTGCCGACTCTTCACGTGGCCATTCTCACGCCAGTGAGCTGGAGCGCATGTTCCAGAAATCATTCTCCGTGGCGAAGCGGGTGCGTACTGAGACTGAAATCGGTGCCAGCGCGGTCTCCGTCGCTTTTGCCGCCTGTACCCTGGCGCGCCAAATCTTTGAATCACTCTCTGAGGTTACCGTGCTGCTGGTTGGCGCGGGTGAAACTATTGAACTGGTTGCGCGCCATCTGCGTGAACACCAGGTTCGCAAAATGATTATTGCCAACCGCACCCGCGAGCGAGCCAAAGCGCTGGCCGAGGAAGTGGGGGCGGAAGAAATCGGCCTGCCAGATATTGATGCCCGTTTGCCCGAGGCCGACATTATCATCAGTTCCACCGCCAGCCCGCTGCCGATTATTGGTAAAGGTATGGTTGAGCGTGCGCTCAAGGCGCGGCGCAATCAGCCAATGTTGCTGGTGGATATTGCTGTGCCGCGCGACGTGGAGCCAGAAGTAGGCAAGCTCGCCAACGCCTATCTGTATGGCGTGGACGATCTGCAGGCGATTATTCAACACAATATGGCACAACGTCAGGCGGCGGCCGTACAGGCTGAAACCATTGTTGCCCAGGAAACCAGCGAGTTTATGGCCTGGCTGCGCGCCCAGAGCGCCAGCGAGAGCATTCGCGAGTTTCGCGGTAAGGCAGAAGCCACTCGTGACGAGTTGGCTGCAAAGGCGCTGGCGTCGCTCCAGCAAGGTGCCGATGCCGAGGCCGTGCTAAAGGAACTGGCGTGGAAGTTGACCAACAAGCTTATTCACGCACCCACCAAATCGCTACAGCAGGCTGCACGTGACGGCGACGACGAACGTCTGCAAATTCTGCGCAGCAGCCTCGGGCTGGATTAGTCCCACTCAACCCTATTTCTACAAGGTGAATCCCCACCCATGAAGCCTTCTATTGTTGCCAAACTGGAAGCCCTGAATGAGCGTCACGAAGAAGTTCAGGCGCTGCTTGGTGAAGCAGACGTTATCGCTGACCAGGAGCGTTTTCGTGCTCTGTCACGGGAATATGCGCAGTTAAGCGATGTCTCGCGCTGCTTTTTACAATGGCAACAGATTCAGCAGGATATTGAAACGGCACGCGAAATGCTCGACGACCCGGAAATGCGCGATATGGCCCAGGATGAGCTTGAGGCAGCACGCGAGCAAAACGAAGCCATGGAGCAACAGCTTCAGGTGCTGCTGCTGCCACGTGATCCGGACGATGAGCGCAACGCGTTTCTTGAAGTGCGAGCCGGAACTGGCGGTGATGAAGCCGCACTGTTTGCTGGTGACTTGTTCCGTATGTACATCCGTTATGCCGAAGCGAAGCGCTGGCGTGTGGAAATCATGAGCGCTAACGAAGGTGAGCACGGCGGTTACAAAGAAATCATTGCCAAAATCAGCGGTGATGGCGTGTATGGTCGCCTGAAGTTTGAGTCCGGCGGCCACCGCGTACAGCGCGTGCCAGCGACCGAATCCCAGGGGCGCATTCATACCTCGGCCTGTACTGTGGCTGTTATGCCGGAGTTGCCTGAAGCCGAGCTGCCGGATATCAACCCAGCTGACCTGCGTATCGACACCTTCCGCTCCTCCGGCGCAGGTGGTCAGCACGTCAACACCACCGACTCTGCTATCCGCATTACCCACCTGCCGACCGGTATTGTGGTGGAGTGCCAGGATGAGCGCTCGCAACACAAAAACAAGGCCAAAGCGTTGGCGGTGCTGGGTGCGCGTATTCGTGCTGCTGAAGTGGCAAAGCGCCAGCAGGATGAGGCATCTACCCGCCGCAACCTGCTTGGCAGTGGCGACCGCTCCGATCGGAACCGTACCTATAACTTCCCGCAGGGGCGCGTGACCGATCATCGTATTAACCTGACGCTGTATCGCCTGGACGAAACAATGGAAGGCAAGTTGGATATGCTGATTGAGCCTATTGTGCAGGAATATCAGGCAGACCAGCTTGCGGCGCTGGCCGGGCAGGAGTAATGGATTATCAGACGTGGCTTGCCAGGGCTATCGCGCAGCTTTCACCGGGCGACAGTCCACGACGTGATGCGGAAATCCTGCTTGGGCACGTCACGGGCAAGAGCCGCACGTTTATTCTCGCTTTTGGCGAGACGCGCCTTGCGCCTGAGGAACAGGCACAGCTTGATGAACTGCTGGCGCGGCGCGTGCACGGTGAGCCCGTGGCACACCTGACCGGCGTGCGTGAGTTCTGGTCGCTGCCGCTGTTTGTTTCTTCTGCTACCTTGATTCCCCGTCCTGACACCGAGTGTCTGGTCGAGCAGGCGCTCGCGCGGTTGCCGGTGACGCCGTGTCGCATTCTTGAACTGGGTACCGGCACGGGCGCGATTGCACTGGCGCTTGCCAGTGAGCGGCCTGATTGCGAGATTGTGGCGCTCGATTTGATCCCGGATGCGGTTGCGCTGGCGCAACGTAACGCTGATTATCTCGGTATGCGCAATGTTACGATTCGACAAAGCAATTGGTTTAGTGCCCTTGATGCGCAGCGTTTTGACCTTATCGTCAGTAATCCGCCGTATATTGATGCCGCTGATCCGCACCTTAACCAGGGCGATGTGCGTTTTGAGCCGCTCACCGCGCTGGTGGCGGCCGACAACGGACTTGCCTGCCTACGGCTGCTGGTAGAAGAAGGGCGCGCGTTTTTAGCGCCTGGTGGCTGGCTGCTGCTGGAGCACGGCTGGCAGCAAGGTGCGGCGGTGCGTGCGCTGTTTGATGCAGCAGGCTATACGCAGGTTAAAACCTGCCGCGACTATGGCGGCAATGAAAGGCTCACTGCGGGCCAACTTATAACAATGACGGAGTAAGCAATGGCGACGTATTTCGCGCTCAAGCACCTGCATGTCCTGACGGTTTTGTTTTCCGTCTCACTTTTTATTCTGCGCTACTGGTGGCAGTACCGCACATCGCCGATGTCGCAAAAGCGCTGGGTGCGTATTGTTCCACACGTCAACGACACCGTGATGCTGCTCAGCGGCGTGGCATTGATGGTTATGGCGAAGTTCTGGCCGTTTACGCCACAGGGCGCATGGCTGACTGAGAAGCTTTTTGGCGTTATTATCTACATCGTTTTGGGCTTTATCGCGCTTGGGCGTCGCCCGCGCAGCCAGCAGGTTCGTTGGTTTGCCTTCCTGTTGGGGTTGGTGGTGCTGTATGTCATCGTCAAACTCGCCACCACAAAAATACCGTTACTGGGGTAAGTCATGGAGTTGTTAGCCGATTTCGATTTTGATCAGGCACCGTTGTGTGAAGGGATCATTCAGATATCGCAGCAGATTCGCGAAAATTTTCCGACGCAGCAGGTACGTGCCCAGCTGGACCAGCTGGCAGCCCAGGCGCGTGAAGAGATTTGCCAGGGGCTGCATCACGATTTGCAGCTCGAAAAGCTCCTGGAGCTGTTTTATAAAAAATGGGGTTTTCGTGACGCGGACGGCGTTTATCGCCTGTCTGACGCGCTGTGGCTCGACGAAGTGCTTAATAAGCGTCAGGGCAGTGCGGTATCGCTCGGGGCGATTTTACTGTGGGTGGCTGAGAGTCTGGACATTCCGCTGATGCCGGTGATATTCCCGACTCAGCTTTTGCTGCGCGCCGACTGGCTGGATGGCGAAATGTGGCTTATTAACCCGTTTAACGGCGAAACGCTTGATGAACACACGCTTGAAGTGTGGCTCAAGGGCAACATTGGCCCGGCAGCGCAGTTGTTTGATGAGGATCTGGATGAGTCTGACAACATTGACGTTATCCGCAAACTGCTCGACACGCTGAAAACCTCGCTAATGGAAGAGCGGCAGATGGAGCTGGCGTTGCACGCAAGCGAAGTGCTGTTGCAGTTCAATCCAGAAGATCCTTACGAGATTCGCGATCGCGGCCTTATCTACGCTCAGCTCGACTGCGGACACGTGGCGCTCAACGACTTAACCTATTTCGTTGAGCAGTGCCCGGAAGACCCGATAAGCGAGATGATCAAGGCGCAGATTAACTCGATTTCACACAAACAGATTACGCTGCACTAGCAGCCGGGCGCGGCCCGTTTCGATTCACACCAACAAGGCGAAGATATGAAACAAAAAGTGGTTAGCATTGGCGACATCAACGTCGCGAACGATCTGCCGTTTGTACTGTTTGGCGGTATGAACGTGCTGGAATCACGCGACCTGGCGATGCGCATCTGTGAACACTACGTCACGGTGACCGACAAACTCGGTATTCCTTACGTCTTCAAAGCCTCTTTTGATAAGGCAAACCGTTCGTCCATTCACTCTTATCGCGGCCCGGGCCTTGAAGAGGGGATGAAGATTTTTCAGGAGTTGAAGCAGAACTTTGGCGTGAAAATCATCACCGACGTTCATGAGCCGCAGCAGGCTCAGCCGGTCGCCGACGTGGTTGACGTGATTCAGCTGCCAGCCTTCCTGGCACGCCAGACCGACCTGGTAGAAGCGATGGCGAAGACCGGTGCGGTCATTAATGTGAAAAAACCGCAGTTTGTCAGCCCAGGTCAGATGGGCAATATCGTAGATAAATTCCACGAAGGCGGTAACGACAAAATTATCTTGTGCGATCGCGGCAGCAACTTCGGTTATGACAACCTGGTGGTGGACATGCTGGGCTTTAGCGTCATGAAGAAAGTCTCGGGTAACGCGCCAGTGATTTTTGATGTGACCCACGCCCTGCAGTGCCGCGACCCGTTTGGCGCAGCTTCAAGCGGTCGCCGTGCGCAGGTAACTGAACTTGCGCGTGCGGGTATGGCGACCGGCCTGGCTGGCCTGTTTATTGAAGCGCATCCCGATCCGGAGAACGCTAAGTGTGATGGTCCGTCGGCGCTGCCGCTGGCTAAGCTGGAGCCGTTCCTTAAGCAGATTAAAGCCATTGATGACCTGGTAAAAAGTTTCGACGAGCTCGATACCAGCCACTAATAAACCGTTCTGAGCCGCTCTGTTTTTACCGCAGAGCGGTTTTTTATTGCCTTAAACCCTGCGTCTGTCGCTTTTGCTTCTTCCTCAAGCATGATAACCGTCCGCGCGCTATGAGCGGCTGAACCTTGTGCGCCTTCTGTTTCACTAGCCCGCCAACGCCCTCATTACACATCACTGCTTGTGCACGGCTTTCTTTTGGGTGCCACTGCGCCACGTCACATCTGTCATTTCTTATTTTTGTAGCCTGCGCAACGTTTGATCAAAAACAACACTTTAAATGCGGGTTTTGATCTAAAAATGAACCGTTGAGCATATTTGTTGAGCAATTTCCGTTGGTTACTCCCATAAAAAGAACAGGATGAACACGTTATGACCAGGAGCTACTCGCTTGCAGGCGCGCTAATATTGTGTCTGTGTACGGCTTTCGGTGCCTTTGCTACCGATACTCCCTCTGTTGCGCCGCCGGCGGCAAAACCGCTTAATATTGAGGCGCGCAATAACCGTTTTGCAGATCGCCATCCCGATCAGTACGCCTCGTGGCAGGCCACTTCTGAGCAGTCGGCACGCGAGGATGCGCTGGCGGAGGACCCGCGGCTGGTTATTCTCTGGGCCGGGTATGCTTTCTCAAAAGATTATAACAAGCCACGCGGCCACGCTTACGCGCTAACAGACGTGCGTGAAACCTTGCGTACCGGTGCACCCCAGAGCAGTGAAGATGGGCCACAGCCAATGGCGTGCTGGAGCTGTAAAAGCCCCGATGTGGCGCGCGAAATTGCACAAAACGGTGAAGACGGTTATTTCCACGGCAAGTGGGCGCGCGGTGGGCCGCTGATTGTTAACCAACTGGGCTGCGCCGATTGTCATAATACCGCCGCCCCTGAGTTTGCCCGGGGTGAACCGGCGTTGACGCTCTCGCGTCCCTATGCCGCAAGGGCAATGGAGGCCATTAACAAACCGTTTAATCATGCCAGCCGCTTTGACCAGCAGTCGATGGTATGCGGTCAGTGCCACGTAGAGTACTACTTTGGCGGTGAGGAAAAGCACGTGACGTTCCCGTGGAAGAAGGGCATTGCGGTGGAAGAGATGGAGGCGCTCTATGATGAAATTAACTTCAAAGACTGGACCCATCAGTTGTCAAAAGCGCCAATGCTGAAGGCGCAGCATCCGGAATATGAAACCTGGAGTAAAGGTGTTCATGGCCAGAACAATGTGACCTGCATTGATTGCCACATGCCGAAACTGCAAAACAGTCAGGGCAAACTCTACACCAGTCATAAAATTGGCAACCCTTTTGATACCTTTGAGCAAACCTGTGCGACCTGCCATACCCAGAGCAAAGAGGCGCTGCAACAGGTTGTAGCTGAGCGTAAAAAAGCAATTAACGACATTAAGCTCAAAGTTGAAGATCAGCTGGTTCACGCGCACTTTGAAGCGAAAGCGGCATGGGATGCCGGCGCGAGTGAGCAAGAAATGGCGCCAGTACTGCAAAACATTCGTCATGCCCAGTGGCGTTGGGACTTCTCCATTGCTTCTCACGGTATTCACATGCACGCGCCTGAAGTGGGTTTACGCATGCTTGGCACCGCGCTCGATGAAGCCGCGCAGGCGCGCGTCAAACTGCTGCGCATCCTGGCGACCAAAGGTATTACCGAGCCGGTTCTGCTACCGGATATTTCCAGCAAAGAAAAAGCCCAGCAGGCCATTGGCCTGGATATGGTTGCTGCCAGCACAGAGAAAGAGGCGTTTTTGAAGGCGGTTGTACCACAGTGGGACAGCCAGGCGCAGCGTAACGGCTTGCTGGATAAATAACCCCCCATGCCCCGGTTACGGGGCCGACCGCCAATGGAGTGATTATGAGCGTAATACGTTCCTTGTTTGCGGCCGGGGGGCTGGCGTGCGGATTGTGGCTGGCATTACCTGCCGCTACTGCACAGCCCCCGGCTTTGGTGCCTGATGAGGCGACAGTGACACTTCAACGCAGCCGCGATAGCGCCTGTCTGGACTGCCACAAACCTCATAAAGAGGGCATGCTGGGTCAACATGCCCAGGTAACCAACCCGAACAATGGCTTGCCGGTTACCTGTACTGACTGCCACGGTAAACCTTCTGCGAAGCACCGTGAAGGTGTGCGTGATGTTATGCGTTTTAACCACGCTGGTTACAGTGTGGTGGAGCAAAATGGCGTCTGCTTTGCCTGCCATCAGCCGGAAAAGCTGCAACAGGCCTTTTGGCCTCACGATGTGCATCTGGCAAAAGTGGCTTGTGCGAGTTGTCACCGGTTGCATCCGCAGCAGGATGCGGTGACGAAATATGACGATAAGACACGGATTAAGCTGTGTGTCGATTGCCACAGCGAGCAGCGTAACAATCCGGCGTTTAATCCGGCGTCGGTATGGCCGGGTAAGGAGCATCCATGAGTTGCTCCCGTCGCCATTTTCTTGCTGGTGCTGGAGTGCTGGCCCTGACTGGTTTACCAGCCGGTACCGTGCTGGCGCGTAGCGAAAATATTGGCGGTATACGCTACGCCATGGTGCACGACGAAACACGCTGCATTGGCTGCACGGCCTGCATGGATGCCTGTCGCGAGGTGAATAAGGTGCCAGAAGTCGTCTCAAGATTGACCATTATTCGCAGTGAACCGATTGGCGAGTTTCCGGACGTGAAATACCGTTTCTTTCGCCACTCTTGTCAGCACTGCGAACGAGCGCCTTGCGTTGACGTATGCCCAACCGGGGCGTCGTTTCGCGATGCGGCAACCGGTATTGTGGATGTGAACCCGGATCTGTGTGTGGGGTGTCAGTACTGCATTGTAGCCTGTCCGTATCGTGTGCGTTTTATCCACCCGGAAAGCCGCACGGCAGACAAGTGTGATTTTTGTCGTAAAACTCGACTCAGGGAAGGGGGCTTGCCCGCCTGTGTAGAGTCTTGTCCAACTCAGGCGCTGACGTTTGGTAATCTTGACGACCCGCAAAGCGACATCTCACGGTTAATTGCCGGGCAGAGCACGTACCGCTATAAGCTGGCGCTGGGCACATGGCCAAAACTGTACCGTGTGCCGTTTCGCTATGGAGAGGTGAAACAATGATATCTGCGTTTCATTTTCCAGGCCTGGTATGGGATTGGCCTATCGCGATTTACTTATTCCTGATTGGTGTGTCCGCTGGGCTGGTGGTGGTGGCGATTTACCTGCGCCGCAGTCTGCCAGAGGTTGACGCCAGCC
>JALAGK010000432.1 GCA_022712475.1 Enterobacteriaceae bacterium | reverse complement strand
GCTCACCGGTGTAGCGTGGTTTATTGTCTCCTGCCTGGCCATCCTGTTTGCGCAGACCATTGAACAGTTCACGGTTATCCGCTTTTTACAGGGTATCAGCCTGTGCTTTATTGGCGCTGTAGGTTACGCCGCCATTCAGGAGTCGTTTGAAGAGGCGGTGTGTATCAAGATTACCGCGCTGATGGCTAACGTTGCGCTGATTGCGCCGTTACTCGGGCCGCTTGTGGGGGCCGGCTGGGTGCATGCTGCGCCGTGGGAGGGCATGTTTGTCCTCTTTGCCGTATTAGGCGCGGTATCGCTGGGCGGGCTGTGGCGCGCGATGCCGGAAACGGCTACCCGGTTGGGTGAAAAGCTCTCAATGGCACAACTCGGGCGCGATTATCGTGATGTGCTCAAAAATGGCCGTTTTATGGCGGGCGCACTGGCGACGGGCTTTGTCAGCCTGCCGCTGCTGGCATGGATTGCCCAGTCGCCGGTAATTATTATCACGGGTGAGCAACTTAGCAGTATGGAGTACGGGCTGTTACAGGTGCCGATTTTTGGCGCATTGATTGCAGGTAACCTGGTACTGGCGCGTTTGACCTCACGCCGTAGTGTACGCTCACTGATTATTCTCGGCGGCTGGCCGATTGTGGCAGGGCTGGCTCTGGCGGCGCTTGCTACGGTGGTTTCGCCGCATGCCTGGCTTTTGATGACGTCAGGCCTGAGCGTTTATGCCTTTGGTATCGGACTTGCTAACGCAGGTCTGGTGCGCCTCACGCTGTTTGCCAGTCCAATGAGTAAAGGTACGGTGTCGGCGGCGATGGGAATGTTGCAGATGCTGATTTTTACTGTTGGGATTGAGGTGAGTAAGCACGCGTATCTGGCGGGAGGTAATGGATTGTTTAATCTGTTTAACTTTGCCAGCGCACTGGTTTGGCTGGGGCTTATGGTGGTGTTTTTGCGCGATAAGACGGTAGGGAGTGCGTTGCAGCCGTAAGCGCGATGTTTTATCACAGACGAGTCACTGCCCCGAGTGGTTACTGACAAAAAGCGCTGCTCTGGCAGCGCTTTTTAGCTTACACAAAAGGTGGTTCGCGTTTGAGTGCTTTTTCAATAATCTCCAGCACGCCTTCCTGGTTATTGTGCGGCGCATGATAGCGGGTGAGCGCGCGAATGTTATCCGGCGCGTTCGCCATCGCAAAGCCGAAACCTGCCTGACACAGCATTTCAGTGTCGTTGCCGCCATCACCAAACGCCAGTACCTCATTGTCTTCAATGCCCCAGCGTTGCTGGAGCATACGCAGCCCGTTGGCTTTGTGCAGTCCTGGAATAATGAGGTCAATGGAGCCATGACCGCTGGTAACGGGCACCATGATATCGCCAAGCTTCTGCTGTAATGCATTCATGGTGTCATGCAGGCGGGCATCAGGCAGATTGAGAGCGAATTTAAAAAACGTATCGTCAACGTTAAAGAAATTTTCCACATGTTCGAGGCGATGGTAATACTTCGCCGCCAGTTGGTGAAAGTCCTTGTCATAGTCGCGCAGAGTCCAGCCGCTGGTTTTGCCGCAGGCGATGATTTCCACCTCAGGTAGCGTTATCAAATGATCTACTATCTTCGCGTATTGTTCCGGCCTGAGTTCACCGTTAAATAAATCCTCACCTTCACACACTACCCAGCCGCCGTTTTCGGCGACAAAAGCGATTTCATGGGCGATTTCCGGGAAGAAGGAGATAAGTTGCCAGTACTGGTTGCCGCTTGCGACCACAAAACGAATATCCTGCTCTTTCATGCGCGCATACTGATTCAGAAAGCGCTCGCGGTTATAACGTTTGTCGTCATTGAGAAACGTGCCGTCCATATCCACGGCAATCATTTTAATACTCATCGGCGCTCCTTCAGGCAAGGCGGGTGCCATTGGGCACCGGTAGGGTAAATTCAGCCAGCACAACATTACCGTCTTCATCGTGTGCGCCCGTAACCAGCACCTCCGATTTGACGCCTGCTACGCGCTTAGGCTCGAAGTTACATACGCACAGTACGCGGCGGCCGGGCAGCGTTTCGGGTGGGTAGTGCTGTGTTATCTGTGCGCTTGAGCGCTTGACGCCCAGTTCGCCAAGATCAATATCCAGAATCAGCGCCGGTTTTTTTGCCTTTGAGTTTGGCTCTGCATGGACAATGGTGCCGACGCGTAAGTCGACACGGGTAAAGTCGTCCCATTCAATAATGGACATAGGGCACTCCTGAGGTTGTCGTTATTCTGTTTGTATTGCCTTAGTGTCGTGCAGGGCGTCAGGTTTCGCTACGGCTCTGGCGACCAGTGCTGCCACCATGACCAGCGCAAGCACAACCAGCATGGCGTTACGTAACCCGTAGTGCTCGCCCAGAAAGCCCAGCAGGGGGGGACCGACCAGGAAGGCGAGGTAACCAGTAGTTGCCACCACGCTTACGCGAGTGGGAGCATCCAGGCCGGTATCACTGGCCGCAGAGATGGTCAGCGGGAAGCCCAGCGAGGCACCAAGACCCCAGAATATCACCGACACGCCAGCGATAAAGGCGCTATCGACAAAAATGACCATGGCTATACCAAGCGCGCCCAGTATAGCGCTGGCGCGTACGACAGCTACGCGGCTGTAACGGTCAATAAACCAGCCGCCGCCAAAACGCCCGAGGGTCATGCCAAGCGTGAAACCAGCATAAATCAGGGATCCCGAGGTGGGGCTGAAGCCGTGCCCGTCCACCATCAGAAGCGGTAGCCAGTCGTTGGCGGAACCCTCTGCAAACGCCATTGCCAGCACAATGACGCCAATCAGCAGAAGCTGGCCATCTTTCCAGAATGGACGATGTGCTCGAGCCGCTTTAATGTCAGTAGTGGTTGAGCGCTCTTGCCCGGTGCCGCTGGGAATTGCTGTGAGTGCAACGACAGTCGGTACGACGACAATCAGCGCTGCCAGCAGCAGGTGCAGGTCGGCACGCAGTCCCGTACTGGTGAGAACCATGCCAAGCCCTGCGCCAATCAGGGTGCCGAGACTGTAGAACCCGTGCATCATAGGCAGCAGCGTTTTTTTGCGCATACGTTCTACAATGGCCCCTTCAACGTTGACCGCCACTTCGGCGCTGCCCATACCGCTGCCAAGCCCCGCAAGACCGAGCGCGAACAGCCAGGGGGAGGCAAGCCATAGCGCCAGGCTCATCAGCAACATGCCGACAAATACCAGTATCATGCCACTGCGGATAACCGGGCGAGTACCAAAGCGTTTGACCAGCCAGCCGGAGCACAAAATACCGCCCATCGAGCCAACTGAAAGCCCGAACAATACAATGCCCATTTCTGAAATGGAGACGGCTAGTACATCGCGAATAGTCGGTGTGCGTGTGGCCCAGGAGGCCATCAATAAGCCTGGTAGAAAGAAGAACGCGCAGAGTGCCCAGGTACGGTTGAGCAGGGTTTTGCGGCTGGGAACAGCGGTCATAAAAAATCCCAATGTGGGCAAAATAACAACGACACTAGCAAGTTTGTGTACACGTGTACACAATTGCCAGTGTGTTCTTCTGACCTGGCGGAGATGCCATGAGCGAGACAAAACGACACCGCGATCCTCACCGGCGCGAGCGTATTCTCAGCGCAACCCTGGATACCATTGCCTGTGAAGGCATTGCTCAGGCAACGCACCGCAGTATCGCCAGGCGTGCACAGGTGCCACTGGGGTCGATGACGTATTACTTTGCCGGTATAGATGCCTTACTCGAAGAGGCATTTGCGCTTTTTGCCCAACAGATGTCGCAGCACTATCAGCAGACGCTGGGCGAGGCTGTTGACTGCCAGGGCGCCAGTGAGGCGATTGCCCGGCTGATTTGTTCCACTCAGACGACCCGGCCGCGTAATATGGCCCTGATGCACCAGTTTTATGCCTTTGCCCAGCGTAAGCCAGCACTGAGAAGTGTTATGCAGTCATGGATGGCACAAAGCCAGAGCACGCTTGAGCGTTGGTTTTCACCCAAGCAGGCCAAGGCGCTGGATGCGTTTATTGAAGGGATGACGTTGCACTATGTAACGG
>JALAGK010000431.1 GCA_022712475.1 Enterobacteriaceae bacterium | reverse complement strand
GTCATGCGGTTTTCACGCAGCGCCGCTTCCATATCCTGGAATGCCTTGCGCACGCCGCCGTTTTCCGGCAACAGGTAGTCACGCAGTGAACGGGTAATGGCGCTGGAAATCCCGCCGTAAAGCGAGGCTTCAATCAGCTTGTAGTATTTACTGCGATCGGAGGCTGAGCGTAGGCGACGCGCCACAACACCCAAATCGAACATCAGGGAGTGATAGTCGGTGATGGAATTGAACTGCTTAAACTGCACGCCCTCAATCGCTTCAACCTTGTCCTTAAGCTCATGCAGCGGCAGTACTCGAGCCTGGCGATCGCCCAGGGTTTCAGTTACCAGCTGCGTAGGCAACATCGAAGTCGGCAAACCCTGGATGGCAAACGGTTTGATATCAACTTTTCTGTCACGACCCGCGACCTGTTGCAGACGCACGCCCACCAGCACTCTCTGGTGGCGCGAGTTCACGACATCGAGCATGGAATAACACACACCGGCCTTGAGCTTACCGTGCAGGCCTTTATCGCGTGAGCCACTGGTGGCACCCGCTTCGGTGGTGTTACGAAAATGCAGCAGCGTTAAATCAGGAATGAGCGCGGTTACAAAGGCCGCCATAGTGGTGGATTTACCGGCGCCGTTACCACCAGAAAGTGTGGTCACCAGCTCATCGAGATCGAACGTGCGCGCGAAAAAGCCGTTCCAGTTAATCAGGGTCAGCGAGCGAAATTTACCGCGTTCAATCATTTTCATCCCCGGCGTTGTCATCGTCCTGACGAGCATCATCACTCTCGTCATCGTTCAGTTGCAGATGGTTTTCGACCGGCATGGCCTCACCGTCACGAATCAGGCGCTTTTGCGCTTCACGGGGATCGTCACCGCTGCGCACGTCAGCACCAAAACGAAATACCGATTCGGTGATACGAAACTTGCTGCTGTCGTGGCCGGTAAACCAGATCATGCCAAGGCGGCGCAAACGCGCGAGCGAGGAGCGCATTTTTTCCTGTAGTTTCTGGCGATCAAGATCGGTACCGGTAGAGCGGTTATTCACAAGCTTCAGCAATTTACTTTCATCGGCGAGCGTCAGAAGCTCATCATACAGCTCCTGCTGGGTGAAAATTCCCTCATTGGCCAGACGTTCTGGACTGAGGTAGAGATAGCAGAGGATTTTGCCGACCATCATATCCAGTTCAGAAAGTACTGAGCGCGGGATAATGGTGGTCGAGCGCGGGCGCAGATAGAAGAACCCTTCCGGCGCGCGGATAAGCTCCACGTTATAACGCCCGTAGAACTCTTCCAGCTGCTCCTGGAAATCCATTAAAAAGGCATGATTATCCAGCTCATCCAAACCGATATGCTTACCGGCGCGCAACTGGCTGTCCAGTGCGGGAAAGAGTGGATTTACCAACGCTTGTGCCAGCTTAAGCGGCATTAATTGTTCAATATTTGTCAATGACATTCGCCTGTACTCTGGCTCCGTAATCATTAATCGGCTGCCACGCAGCGGGCAGTCCAATAAAATCGGCTTCGGCAACGCCCAGGCGCACAGCCTGGTCGACGACGATACGCGCTACGTCAAAATGGCGGGCGCGTGGATACTGCGCCAGATACTCGCGCATCACAATAGTGAGGTCGAGCGGCACATTTTGGGATTTATAAACCGCCAGCGCGGCTTCAATCATGGCTGCCAGTTGCTCGCGGATTTCGTTAAACTCTTCAAACTCCAGCTCAGACGGCAGCTCCCCCGTCACTTCTTCATCACGCAACGACATCTCTTCATCACGCATATCCAGCAGACGATCGGCGTTGGCGTAGGTCAATGCCCACGGCGCATCAAAGTAGTTTTGCACCGACTGGCGCAAACGCTGGGCGAAAACACGGTTTTTATCCATATCAATGGCAGTACGGATGAATTTATGCACGTGGCGGTCGTAGCCAATCCACAAATCAATAGCCTGCTGTCCCCAACTGGTAATGCGGTCCAGCTTGCTCTGCAAATCAAACACCAGTCGGTCGATAAAATGCAGGTCATCCATACCCATCGTCGCTTCCTGGATGCGCAGCAGGTTGGCCTGTAGTTTGTCGCCCGCGGCTTCAAGCGTATCCTGCAATTCGCGCAACGTACCAGAAGTTTCAGACAGCAGCAGTTCACAGCTGGAAATGGCAGCGCGCCAGTCTTTATTAAGTAGCGCGGCGATATCTTCTTTCACCTGGTGCTGCTGCTCATCCATCACACGTTGAGTTAAATCGATGCTGTCGAAAATCTCCGCAACCGAATATTTAAGCGGCGCGAATACGTGGCGATGCCAGTGGAACTCATCCCCCCCTTCGGCGGCTGAATCCGCAGCACTTTTGAGCTCACCCGCTACGACAGATAGCTGCATAGACAGGCGCAGCGTTGAAAATTCACGCTGGCGAATGTAGTAGTCGGTGATACCAATACCCAGCGGCGTCAGGCGATAAATGGCATTGCCTTCAGTCAATTCGCTGGTAAAGCGGTTAAACAGGCGCTGACGCACCATATCGTTAATAGCGTTGTTGGCTCGCTGGGCAATGGTTTCACTGCTCTGTTCAAAAACGTCGCTGACGTGGCGAAAGGCATCAACCAGTTCGCCTTCCGTCAGTTCACCACCCAGTCTCTCACCGTTAAGCGTGGCGACGGCGAGCAGAAAGGCCAGCCTTTCACCAGGCAATGAAATGGAGAAATCGTTTTTTCTGGCCCAGGCAACCAGTTCAGGTACTGTCTGGGAAAAATCACTCATAGCTTATCCCTGATTCTCCGGCTTTTGCGCAATCACATGAATATAACGCCCCATGCTTATCCAGGGCTCCTGTCGGCAGTATTGCGTTTCGAGCGCAAGAAGCTGGTCAAAGCAGTCGCGCTGCCGATGCTTTTCACGCAGATAATCATGGAACACACGAACCCCAGTTTTACTCTCAATACGCCAGCCAATTTTCTCCAGCCAGCGGTAAACATGCTCTGGCGCTAAAGGATGGTCTGGCGAAAGGGTACGTTTTTTCTTTTTTTGCATCCCTTGCTGCACATAGTCGAAGTTTCCCGCCACCATGTTGTGCATAAGAAGACCGTTAGCATTGTAGAACATCAACGACAGGACGCCGCCAGGGGCCAGATATGACCACAGTGTCTCCAGCATAGCGTAAGGATCGGCAACCCATTCCAGCACAGCATGGAACAATATCAGATCAACCTGGCTTTCCAAATGCTCGCCAACATGCTGGGCAGAAGAATGTACAAAATGCATGTTCCCGCTCACACCTTTTTCATCCGCGTTGATGCGCGCACGCGCCACCATTTCAGCGGATAAATCGCACAGCGTAACGTGATGCCCTCGCTCGGCAAGGCGGCAGGCGTTGTGCCCTTCTCCGCCCCCGGCATCAAGGATGCGCAAGCGCCGAGTGGCATGTTGCGCCAGTAGCGGCTCCAGATCCTGCCACAAAATGGCCTGACGCAATCGCCCTTTTGTCGTGCCGTAGATGTTGCGCGCAAATTTTTCGGCAATGTCGTCGAAATTGCGATCGTTCATCGCCTGAACTCCCTGAACACAAGCGCCCATGATGCAAAACCGCTATTTTGTCATACCCGAGGCGAGAATGAATCCTTCTGGTGTAATATCACGGGGATTTCTCCGCTGGATGGCTAAAAAAGGAACAAAGCACGATGCTTTTTATGCTTAAGAAATACGTAGGCGGCCTGCTGTTACCGCTGCCGTTTCTGTTACTTCTGATGGGAATCGCCATCGCGCTGCTGTGGTTTACCCGCTGGCAAAAAAGCGCTCGTACGCTGTTGACCTTAAGCTGGCTCACGCTGCTGCTGATTAGCCTGCAGCCAGTAGCCGATAAAATGCTCAAACCCATTGAGGACAGCTACCCAACCTGGCGCGGTGGTGAGAAGGTGAATTACATCGTAGTCCTTGGCGGTGGTTATACCTGGAACCCGGATTGGGCCCCCAGCTCTAATCTTGTCAATAACAGCCTGGCGCGCGTCACTGAAGGCGTTCGCCTGTGGCTTGCAAATCCCGGTGCAAAAATGATTTTTACTGGCGCTGCCGCGCCAACAAACCCTGTCAGCACCGCAGAAGCGGGCGCGCGCGTCGCCCAAAGTCTTGGCGTGCCGCGCGCGGATATTATTACGCTCGATAATCCTAAAGACACCGAGGAAGAAGCCGCCGCCGTGGCGAAAACACTCGGTCAACAACCGTTCCTACTGGTGACGTCGGCTTCGCATCTTCCACGCGCCATGGTGTTCTTCCGCCAGCAAGGCTTGCAGCCTATTCCCGCTCCGGCAAATCAGCTGGCTATCACCTCACCGCTGCAAAGCTTTGAGCGCGTCATTCCTTCACCGGTCTGGCTGCTGCACAGCGAGCGCGTGGTTTATGAAACACTGGGAAGAATCTGGCAGAAGATGAAAGGTGCATCGTCACAGCCAGGGGAGTAACGCCTTCGCGGCTGCATCAAACGCGGGCCGATTCATCCGCCCGCTGCTTACCAGCCGCGCAATTTCGCTCCACAGCACATACAGCCAGCGCCGCCACATGAACGACTCTGCCACTGGCGCACGCTGAAGATAGTGCCACAACAGACTTTCCGGTAACCCTTGCTCCTGCAAACGAAAAAGCTCATATTCCCGTGGCGCCCAGAGTATCGCACCCGGATTCACTATCGCCGTGAGCTGATCGCTACGCGCATCCTTAAGCATGCTGCGTAGCGTAAAGTTACCGTGCACCAACACGCAGCCGTCGCTAAAATTGTCAAACAGTTGCGGCAGCGCCTCCCGGGTACGAAACAGGATACGTTTATCCTGCATGCTCAATCCGCTGCTCTGAAACTGATTGAGCGTGCTCCACAACACCTCGACACGCTGGCGATACCAGTCGGACCAGAGATTTTCCTGCGTGCTGTCGACATCTCCCACGCAACCGTGGCTATCCACCCGGTGCCAGCTCAACAGCGCTTCAACAATCTCGTCCTTAAGCTGCTCCCAGCGCTGTGGCGTACGCGCAGGCGCTTCAACCGAAACCCCGCGTAGCCGCTCAATGAGCAGCACATCTGGTGCCGCGCTGTTATCATGCGTAACCACACCGTAGACGACCGGCACCCGTACTGTGGCATGGCGCGCCAGTAGCGACATTTTCCAGGCAATACGAGCAGCCAAGCCTGGTGAGGTATAGCATTTTGCTAATAGCGGCATCGCTTGCCCGCGCTCGTCGTACAACGACCACAGTGAGTTTTCAGGTGACTTGCTAATGCACTCCATCCGACTCAGCGGCTCGCCCAGCAAATGACTCAGTTCAGCACGCAGTCGCTCCATTCGCACTATCCCTCATGAAAAAGCTGCCTTTATGATGTGCCTGCCTCTGATGAATGTCACCAGGCAAGATCAAAAGCGCGGGATCTTCGCAAGAAATAGCCATAAATAGTCTGGTAGCGGTATGCGGCAATAAGCACAAGCGATAGCGCCCGCGGGATAAGTTCAGCCACAGGTTAAGGCAGTCTGTTGGGCAAACATTACGAGGGAAATTAACTTCACCAGAAATGACAGAGAGAGCGGCTGCTCTCTCTGGAATGAATGCTTAACGCATCTCTGCGCGCACGCGCTCGAGATCTTCAGGTGTATCAACACCGGTGCCAGGTATTTGCTTTGCCACGTCAACGTGGATTTTCTCGCCATACCACAACACACGCAGTTGCTCGAGCATTTCGATACGCTCAAGAGGGCTTGGCGCCCAGCTTACGTAACGGCGGATAAAACCCGCACGGTAGCCGTAAATACCAATATGACGCAGTAGCGTGTCACCAATGCTATCGCGGGAATGCGCAAAGCGATCGCGATCCCACGGAATGGTTGCGCGGGAAAAATAGAGCGCATAGCCC
>JALAGK010000430.1 GCA_022712475.1 Enterobacteriaceae bacterium | reverse complement strand
GCTGGAGGCAGGTGGCGTTGGGTATGAAGTGCATATGCCAATGACCTGCTTTTATGAGTTGCCGGAAACCGGCAAAGAAGCGGTGGTGTTTACCCATTTTGTGGTGCGTGAAGACGCACAGTTACTGTTTGGTTTTAACAACAAGCAGGAGCGCACGCTGTTTCGTGAGCTTATTAAAGTTAACGGTGTAGGGCCGAAGCTGGCGTTGGCCATTCTCTCCGGTATGTCGGCGCAGCAATTTGTGAATGCTGTTGAGCGCGAAGAGCCTGCCTCATTAGTGAAACTGCCAGGCATTGGTAAGAAAACGGCCGAGCGTCTGGTAGTGGAAATGAAAGACCGCTTCAAAGGCATGCACGGTGACCTGTTTACGCCAGCGGCAGACCTGGAACTGACGTCACCGGCGGGGCCGGTCGCTGATGATGCTGAGGCCGAGGCGGTTGCTGCTCTGGTTGCGCTGGGCTATAAACCTCAGGAAGCAAGCCGCATGATAAGTAAAATTGCCCGCAGCGGCGCTGACAGTGAAACCCTGATTCGTGAAGCGCTGCGCGCAGCGCTGTGAGGTAGAGGATGATTGAAGCCGATCGCCTGATAGCCCCTGGCTCAAGCCCGGTGGAAGAGGCCGCTGACCGTGCCATTCGCCCGAAGATGCTGGCAGAGTATGTTGGCCAGCCACAGGTAAGCTCCCAAATGGAGATCTTCATCGAGGCGGCGAGATTACGCGGCGATGCACTGGATCACCTGCTTATCTTCGGACCGCCGGGGTTGGGTAAAACCACGCTTGCTAATATTGTCGCCAATGAAATGGGTGTGAACCTGCGTACTACGTCCGGCCCGGTGCTGGAAAAAGCAGGCGATCTTGCGGCCATGCTCACCAACCTTGAACCGCATGATGTCTTGTTTATTGATGAGATCCATCGCCTCTCTCCGGTTGTTGAAGAAGTGCTCTATCCGGCGATGGAAGATTACCAGCTTGATATCATGATTGGCGAAGGCCCGGCGGCGCGTTCTATCAAAATTGATTTGCCACCATTTACCCTGATTGGCGCCACCACTCGCGCCGGTTCGTTGACCTCTCCGCTACGTGACCGTTTCGGCATTGTTCAGCGCCTGGAGTTCTACCAGGTGGCGGATTTGCAACATATCGTGGGGCGCAGCGCTGCTTGCCTGGGGCTGGAGATGAGTGAAGAGGGGGCGCTGGAAGTGGCTCGCCGCGCGCGCGGTACGCCACGTATTGCTAACCGCCTGCTGCGCCGCGTACGTGACTTTGCCGAAGTGCGCCATAATGGTGTGATTAATTCTGAGGTCGCAGCACAGGCTCTGTATATGCTTAATGTGGATGCAGAAGGCTTTGATTACATGGACCGCAAGCTGCTGCTGGCGGTGCTGGATAAATTCCTTGGTGGTCCGGTTGGGCTTGATAACCTTGCAGCAGCGATTGGTGAAGAGCGTGAAACCATTGAAGATGTGCTGGAGCCCTATTTGATTCAGCAGGGCTTTTTACAGCGTACACCGCGTGGTCGTATCGCGACACCTCGTGCCTGGACGCATTTTGGCATGACACCGCCAGACTATCCGTAAAAGCATTCTTGATAAAACAGACTGAACCGGGGCTCCATGCCCCGGTTTTGCCTCAGGCTCAACGTGTTAACTGTCGTGATTGGATTTTGGACTGAGAAAGTAAAACGCGAATGGCAGTGAGCCGATGAGCGTAAACATAATGCTGTAAATAAACACCCACGCGCCCTGTATGAAAAACATACCCACGGTCCAGTTTTCCATCGGTAAATTGTACTGCTCCACGACCCCCTCGAAAGTTACTCTCGAAATCACTGAAACAGCAATCACAAAGACAATCGCAGCGGCGATAAGAAATTTTTTAAAATCGCGAGTGTGCATAATTGGCGGCATAACGTTCTCCCTGAGTGCGATGGCAGGTTTTAATGAGTCTTTCTGGTACAGTGCCCAAAGAAATTCAGCACAGGGTAGTCTGGCTGGCAGCAATCTGCATCTGTTTATTTGTCCACCGGTGTGGATTTGTGAGGCAGGCAGGAACGCGAGGGGAGAGAGCATGAGTGCTTTGAGCGTTGTCTCCCGGTTCGTAACCGGGAGACAGTCGTGGTTTTATACTGGCTGGCGGCGCATCATACTGAGGATGAACAACAGCGCAGCGGCCAGCACGACGGACGGGCCTGCGGGTGTGTCGTAGCTTGCAGAAAAAGCAAGGCCGCCTGTAACGGCAATCATGCCAATCCCGACAGCAACCCAGGCCATTTGCTCTGGTGTACGGGAGAAGCGGCGCGCGGTCGCTGCCGGGATAATCAACAGCGAAGTGATTATCAGTGCACCGACAAACTTCATGGCCACACCAATAGTCAGTGCAGTAACCAGCATCAGTAGCAGCCTGACGCGCTGGAGCTTAACGCCGTCAACAAAGGCGAGGTCGGGGCTGATTGTCATGGCGAGGAGATTGCGCCATTGCCAGCACAGGATAGCGATAACCACCATCACGCCTGCGGCGATCGCGGCCAGGTCTTCAGGTGTGACCGAGAGCAGGTCGCCAAACAGATAGGCCATTAAATCCACACGAATACCCGACATCAGGCTCACCACCACGAGGCCCAACGACAGCGCGCTGTGCGCCATGATACCCAGCAATGTATCAATGGCGATATTGGGGCGTTTTTCGAGCCACACCAGCGCCAGCGCCAGCAGTAGCGTTACCGCGATCACGGCATAAAACGGGTTGATATTGAGCAGCAGGCCGAACGCTACACCTAGCAGTGAGGCGTGAGCGAGGGTATCGCCGAAATAAGACATGCGGCGCCAGACCACAAACGAACCCAGCGGACCTGCCGCGCACGCCAGCAGGACCCCGGCGAGCCAGCCGGGGAATAACAATTCAATCATGACTGGCCGTTTCCTCTGCGCAGAATAATTTTGCCCTGCAAATCGTGGCGGTGATTGTGATGGTGGCGATAAATGCCGAGCTGCTCTGCACCACGCGGGCCGAACATGGAAATAAACTGCGGATGTGCGGAGACTACTTCCGGCGTACCGGAGCAGCAAATATGGTGGTTGAGGCACAGCACTTCGTCAGTTTTCGCCATGACCAGGTGTAGAT
>JALAGK010000429.1 GCA_022712475.1 Enterobacteriaceae bacterium | reverse complement strand
TCCACTTACCTCCCGCTTTTTCAGACACGGCAAGGCTTGCGGTGTCCTGAATCGGAATAAGCGACTGCCAGTCCGGGTAAATCAGATGCGCGGCGTAAGATACCGCCATGAAGATGCCGCCAGCCAGTACCACTGTAATGAGGATAGCGCGCGGCAGCGTGCGCTTCGCGTCGTCGGCCTCTTCGGCCATCGTCGCGATGGCGTCAAATCCCAGGAACGCCAGGCACAGCACCGCTGCCCCTGCAAATAAGCCGCTAAGGTGGCCTGCATTAACCATAATCGGTCGCAGCAGCGCCTCAGGGCTGAGATCCGCCTGGCTGAACGACAGCGCAATAAACAGCACGATAAACACCATCTGTGCGGCAATCAGCGTAAAGTTCACCGAGGTCAGCAGGCGCACGCCGAGAATATTCAGCAGGCTGACAGAAACAATCGATCCCAGAACAAAGACGGCGGCGGGGATAGCCGGGAACGCCTCATGCAAAAAGATCCCTAAAACCAGGTAATTCAAAATAGGCAGGAACAGATAGTCGAGGATCTGCGCCCAGCCAACCAGAAACCCCATCTTGCCGCCAAAGCAGCGCTGCACATAAGAGTATGCCGACCCCGCCAGCGGCAGCGCGCTGGTCATTCGGCAATAGCTCAGGGCAGTAAAAAGGATGGTGATGATTGTCAGCAAATACGCCACCGGCAGATGGCCTTCACTGAGTACAGTGACCTGGCCGTAGGTGGTGAATACGCCAAGAGGCACCATATAGGCCAGGCCGAAAGCGACCAGAGCCGGGGTTTTAAGAACTCTACGCAACTGATTTGTTTGTGGCATTTCCCGTATCATCTCCTGATGCAGCACAAGGCACCGCTGTGTACACGCCGCCCTTAGGCAGCAAAAGGAACCGCGATTTACGCGGTCCCGAAAAAGTGGAACGGATAATACCCGCACTTGACGCAAAAAGCCGCCGCCTGTGCGGTTAAATAAGATTATCCATTAGTCATTCATTGCAACGATTAACAGTAAATTAATAAGGCCTGAATGCATTTAACATTCAGGCCCCGTTTGCGTTACTGCGACTGCCAGACAACCTTGCCGCCGATCACGGTGCACGCGACCTGCGTTTTAAATAACTGCTCTGGCGGCTCGTTGAAAATATCGTTTTTGAGCACGATCAGGTCTGCAAGCTTACCCGGCTCCAGCGAACCGATTTCATGGTCACGGGCAATCATCCAGGCCGCATCAATGGTCGCCGAGCGCAGCACTTCGATAAGCGTCAGGTTTCTGTCGTTATCCAGACGCGGACCGGCCGGGTTACCAGCGCTATCCCAGGCGCAGCGCGTCATGGCGATTTGCAGATTGTACCACTCATCAAGCCTGTCGATAGGCCAGTCGCTGCCGTAAGCGATACGCGCTCCAGCATCAAGGAAGCGGCCCTGCGGTTCCAGATGCGGAAAACGGTCTTCGCCGAGCATGGCGCGCTCTTCATCAATCAATACCGCTGGCAGCCCGGCCCACTGGTAGGACAGCACCGCGGCAGCCCCCAGGCTTGCAAAACGCGCGTAGTGGCTGGCTGCCGCCAGTTCATTGTGCGCCAGCCCCGGGCGTACGTCTTTATCTGGGAATGCCGCACGCATTTTTTCCAGCGCGTTGAGGGTCATTTCAATCGCCCCTTCCGCTACGGTATGCATATGCGGGTGCACACCGGTACGCCCGCATTCGTGAATCAGTGCTTCAAACACCGGCTGGGTGAAATACAGGTCGCCGTAGCGCTCGGTGGGCTGCCAGTTCGGCTGCTCATGCGTCCCGACGTTTTCGCGATACGGCTGGAGCAGGGAGGCCGTCATCGTCGGCGGTTGCAGCACGCCGTCAACGAAGAATTTGACGTGACTCAGGCCAAAGCCCGGTTGCGGTCCCCACTGAGGATCGTTCCACTGCTGGTTAAACGCCACAATCTCATCCAGCGCACGGGCGGCGTCTGCCGGGCCGTCAACGCTGTCAGGCGTGATTTCTTTCGCGCCACATACGCGCAGCGTTAGCTCGCCGCGCTCGCGCAGGGCATTAAAAGCAATCAACTGCTCGTCATAAACGCGGGTATCCATCACGGTAGTGACGCCCTGCTCGTTTAGCACCTGCTGCACATGGCGGGCAATCAGCACGCACTGCTCCGGCGTACCGGTTGGGATACTATCAAAAGCACGCATTGCCGGGGCATCTTCGAGAATGCCGTTCAGGCGGCCATCTTCATCGCGACCAATCTGGCCGTCGGCAGGCACTGGCGTATTTTCGTCAATGCCCAGCATTTCCAGCGCACGGCTGTTGGCGGCCAGCGTGTGGCAGTCGTTTGAGAACAACACCACCGGGCGACGGGTGTTAAGGGTATCGAGCGCCTTACGGCTCATGTCCGCGCCTACAGGCATCATCGCCTGACGCTGCCATGCGCGTACAGAAAGCCAGTCATCGGCTTCTTTAAGCGGGTCGCGGTCCAGATGTGCCTGAATTTTCTCCAGCGTTTGCTCAACCGTCAGTGCCGCGTAATCGAGCTGACAACCGCGCAGCTGCTTGCCGCCCCAGAACGGGTGCATATGGCTGTCAATAAGCCCCGGCAACATCACCTTCTGGTCAAGGTCGATTATCTGGGTCTGTTGTCCAGCGAGTGCAAGCACATCCTGGTCTGTGCCGACAGCAACAATCCAGCCGTCTTTAATCGCCAGCGCCTGGCAGATTTGATCGGCGCTGTCCGCCGTGTAGATTTTCCCGTTGTGGTAAATCACATCCGGGTTCAGCACATCTTTTTTCATTCGCGTGGTTCCATGCTGCATCAGAAATACACTTGTAAAAAAGCCAGCCGGGTTGCCCTGGCTGGCTGCGAATTAAAGCAAATTCACTGCATCAGCGCTGAGCTTTTTTGGCCAGGGCATCCAGTAATTTTTGATGAATCCCGCCAAAGCCGCCATTACTCATGACAAGAATGTTGTCGCCCGGCTGAGCGGACTTCACAATCATCTCCACCAGCGCGTCGAGGTCGGCGCTCCAGTGAGCAGGCTGAATACAGGCGTCCGCCACTTCGGCAACCTGCCAGGGTATATGCTGTGGCTGTAGCAAAAACACTTCGTCAGCTCGGCCCAGAGACGGCGCAAGATCGTCTTTGCTAACGCCCATTTTCATGGTGTTAGAGCGAGGCTCCAGCACCGCCAGAATGCGCGCGGTGCCGCCCACTTTACCGCGTAGTGCGGCGAGTGTGGCGAGAATCGCTGTCGGGTGATGGGCAAAATCGTCGTACACCGCCACACCATCGGCTTCACCACGCAGCTCAAGGCGACGGCGAGCATTGATAAAGCTGCCCAACGCCTTTGCAGCGTCCGCAGGCGTTACGCCCACGTGGCGCGCGGCGGCAATCGCCATCAGGCCATTGTGCATATTGTGCTCGCCCACCAACGCCCAGTTCACCTCGCCAACGCATTCACCGTCGAGCCAGACTTCCCAGTTCGCCGCGTCGTTGGAAAGCTTTTTCGCCTGCCAGTGGCCCTGTTCGCCCGTGAGTTCCTGCTCGCTCCAGCAGCCCATACCAAGCACCTGCTTGAGGTTGGCATCACTTTCAGGCCAGATGATGCGCCCCTGCCCCGGCACGATACGCACCAGGTGATGGAACTGCTTCTGAATGGCCTTCAGGTCGTCAAAAATATCCGCGTGGTCAAACTCAAGATTGTTGAGTACCAGCGTGCGCGGGCAGTAATGCACAAACTTGGAACGTTTGTCGAAGAACGCGCAGTCATATTCGTCGGCTTCAATGACAAAGAACGGGCTGTTGCCAAGACGCGCAGACACGTCAAAGTTACCCGGCACGCCGCCGATAACAAAGCCCGGCTCATAGCCACACTGCTCCAGAATCCAGGTCGCCATACCGGCAGTGGTGGTTTTGCCGTGTGTCCCGGCAATGGCAACCACCCAGCGGTCGCGTAGCACAAAGTCGTGCAGCCACTGCGGTCCGGATACGTAAGGTATACTCTGCTCCAGCACCGCTTCCACGCAGGGATTACCGCGTGTCATTGCATTGCCGATAATGACCAGGTCTGGACACGGCTCAAGCTGAGCGGGGTCGTAACCCTGAATGAGACTGATGCCCTGCTGCTCCAGCAGCGTGCTCATCGGTGGATAGACATTGTCGTCCGAACCGGTGACCTCGTGACCCAGCTGGCGGGCCAGCATGGCCAGACCGCCCATAAAGGTGCCGCAGATCCCCAGAATATGAATGCGCATAATTACTACCCCTGGTAAGTTCGGCGCACATTCTACCTGTATGTTAAGAGGGGGGCCACGCCCTTTCGGCTTTTTCTGTCATTTGCTGGCGCGATTCACCTGAGCGCAAGGGTTTACATTTTTGTTAAGCTTGTTACCGGTTTTTTCCAATAATGCGGATGCAGGGAAAGTCTTATGAAGACGTTAGGTGAATTTATTGTCGAAAAGCAGCACGAGTTCTCACACGCTACCGGTGAGCTGACGGCGCTGCTCTCAGCGATAAAGCTCGGCGCGAAAATCATCCATCGCGACATCAATAAAGCCGGCCTGGTAGATATCCTCGGCGCCAGCGGTGCAGAAAACGTACAGGGAGAGGTGCAACAGAAACTCGATCTGTTTGCCAACGAAAAACTCAAGGCAGCGCTGAAAGCGCGCGACATTGTGGCCGGTATCGCGTCGGAAGAAGAAGACGGAATCGTGGTCTTTGAGGGCTGTGAACACGCTAAATATGTTGTACTGATGGATCCGCTGGACGGCTCTTCCAATATCGACGTTAACGTCTCTGTCGGCACCATTTTCTCGATTTACCGCCGCGTGACGCCAGTCGGCATGCCGGTAACGATGGAAGACTTCCTGCAACCAGGCAATAAGCAGGTCGCGGCAGGTTACGTGGTGTATGGCTCATCAACCATGCTGGTCTACACCACTGGCTGTGGCGTACATGCCTTTACTTATGATCCGTCGCTCGGCGTATTCTGCCTGAGCCAGGAGCGTATGCGCTTCCCCGCGCAGGGTAAGATGTACTCCATTAACGAGGGCAACTACATCCGCTTCCCACAGGGCGTGAAAAAGTACCTCAAATTCTGCCAGGAAGAGGACCAGGCGACCCACCGCCCCTATACCTCACGCTATATTGGCTCACTGGTGGCGGACTTTCACCGCAACTTGCTTAAGGGCGGCATCTATCTGTACCCCAGCACGGCCAGCCATCCTGAGGGCAAGCTGCGTTTGCTGTATGAGTGTAACCCGATGGCGTTTCTTGCCGAGCAGGCAGGCGGCAAGGCAAGTGACGGAACCCAGCGCATACTCGATATTGTGCCGGACACGCTACATCAGCGCCGTTCGTTCTTTGTGGGTTCCGACCACATGGTTGACGACGTTGAGCGTTTTATCCGCGAAAACCCGGACAATTAATCTCGCTCGCCCCGAATTACCATTCGGGGCATTATTGCGAC
>JALAGK010000428.1 GCA_022712475.1 Enterobacteriaceae bacterium | reverse complement strand
TCTTTATACATATCCAGCGCCGCATTCTGGGAGTAGCGCAGGTTGTCTTCGATGTAAGTGTTATAGATACCGCGCGACAGTGCCTCTTCATCGCCACCGCCGGTCCACACGCGCTGACCTTTTTTGCCTGTAATTATCGCGGTCCCCGTATCCTGGCAGGTCGGTAATACACCCTTAGCGGCAATCTCAGAGTTACGCAGAAACTGCAGCGCAACATATCTGTCATTGTCGCTGGCTTCGGGGTCGTCAAGGATGGCGGCAACTTGTTTCTGGTGGGCGGGGCGAAGCATAAAAGAGGCATCGTGGAAGGCTTGCTGCGCGAGAAGCGTCAGGGCTTGCGGTTCGACTTTTAACACCTCCTGCCCTTCAAACTCTGACACAGAAACATAATCAGAGGTCAGCAGGTAGTATTCGGTGTCATCCTTTTTGAGCGGGAAAGGCTCCTGGTACTGGAAAGGTTTATTCGACATTTATCTCTCACTTGCTACTTCAGCTACGTTAAATCCATTTCCGGCGCGGCGTGCGACAGCACCCGGCCACACCAGAACGGTGGCGGCAAATATGTTATACATTTTTTTAACAAAAACTGAGACAGATACGACTTTTTACTCTTCAGGGTTACTTCAGACAAGAGAATTGGTTTAATAAGGCCAGAAACGTTTCCATTCATCACAAGGCATTGCCAATGCAAAAACTAATCAACTCAGTGCAAAATTACGCCTGGGGCAGCAAAACGGCGCTGACTCAGCTGTATGGCATCAAAAACCCAGACAATCTGCCTTTGGCGGAGTTATGGATGGGCGCACATCCCAAAAGCAGTTCCTCTGTGACCCTCCCGGATGGCGGCGTACGTAGCCTGCGCGAAGTGATTAGCGCTAACCCGACGGCAATCCTCGGCCAGGCGGTTAACACGCGTTTTGGCGAATTGCCGTTCCTGTTTAAAGTGCTGTGTGCCGATCAGGCCTTGTCCATCCAGGTCCACCCGAATAAAAAAGCGTCTGAAGAAGGGTTTGCCCGTGAAAATGCCGCCGGTATCCCGCTTGATGCCGCCGAGCGCAACTACAAAGATCCGAATCATAAACCGGAACTGGTGTTTGCCCTCACGCCGTTTCTGGCAATGAATGCCTTTCGTGAGTTTTCAGACATTGTCGCGCTGTTACAACCAGTCGCTGGTGCGCATCCGGCTATCGCCCACTTCCTGACAACACCAGCCGAGGAGCGCCTGCGCGACCTGTTTGCCGCGCTGCTCAACATGCAGGGCGACGAGAAACAGCGCGCGCTGGCGGTACTGAAATCAGCGCTGCAGACCCATCAGGGTGAGCCCTGGCAGACCATTCGTCTTATCAGCCAGAATTACCCGGACGACAGCGGTCTGTTCTCACCGCTGTTGCTCAATGTGGTGAAACTTGAGCCTGGCGAGGCCATGTTTCTGTTTGCTGAAACGCCTCACGCCTATTTGCAGGGCGTGGCACTGGAAGTCATGGCCAATTCTGATAACGTACTGCGTGCCGGGTTAACACCGAAGTACATTGATATTCCGGAGTTGGTGGCGAATGTGAAGTTCACGCCGAAAGCCGCTGACTCGCTGCTCACCGTGCCGGTGCAGCATGGTGCGCAGCTGGACTTCCCGATTCCGGTGGATGACTTTGCGTTCTCAGTGCATGAACTCAGCAGCAGCGCCACAGAGCTGGCACAGGACAGCGCCGCGATTGTGTTCTGCGTTGAAGGCGAAGCTGTACTGGTTAAAGGCGAGGAACGCCTGGTGCTTACCCCTGGCGAGTCAGCTTTTATTCCGGCCAGCGACGGCACGGTCAATGTCAGCGGCGTAGGCCGACTGGCGCGGGTGTTCAATAAGCTGTCGTAAACGCCAGCCCTTCTTTTCCCAGGCGTGTCACCGCGCAGACCGCCTGGGTCGCGCTTTTGCACTGGTTTTGTCTTATTCGGGAATCACTTACTGATTTTTTAAGCAGGTGTTGCTAAGCTTTTGGCGCACACCGAAATTTCACGCCGGGTCGGATAACCCGGTTTACCAGGAAATGACATGATGAAAAAATCTCTGGTTGCTGTTGGCGTTATTGTGGCACTGGGCGCAGTCTGGACCGGCAGCGCATGGTACACGGGCAAACAGCTTGAAAAGCGCATCAATGATGCTATTGCCGAAGCCAACAGTCAGATTAAAGCCGCAGCCCCAGATGCCGGCCTGACTATCGGATATGAAAATTACCAGCGCAACGTATTCAGCAGTCAGCTGCAGCTAGTCGTCAAACCTGACACCAGCGCAAAAAATAGTTGGTTGCAAAAAGACCAGAGCGTCGTGTTTAACGAAACGGTCGATCACGGTCCGTTCCCCTTCGCACAGCTTAAAAAGTTTAACCTGATACCGTCCATGGCTTCTGTGCATACGGTACTGGAGAAAAACGCTACCACCCAGGCGCTGTTTGATATGGCGAAAGGTAAATCCTTTGCCGATATTGACACTCGCGTTGGCTACAGCGGCGCTACCTCGTCAGATATCACGCTGCAGCCCCTCGATTACGTTAAAGATAAAGTCAAAATCACCTTTAGCGGCGGCAACTTCACAGCAGATGCCGACGCAAAAGGCGACAATGTGTCTCTTAAAGGTTCCGCAGACAGCGGTCTGGTGTCTACACCAAATGAATACGGCCAGCAGGTACAGCTGACGTTTAATAACTTCAAAACCGACGGCGAAACCAGTCTGTCCACTTTCCAGGAACGCATTGGCAGCCAGACGCTGAGCCTCGATAAGCTTGCAGTGGCGGTTGAAGGTAAAGAAATGGCGGTACTCGATGGGCTTAAAATCAACGGTAAATCTGCGCCTGACGCCGACGGTAAAACCCTTAATGGCGAGATAAATTACACCCTTAATAAGCTGCGTATGCAAAACCAGGATATGGGCCAGGGTGGGCTGACGCTCAAGGTAAGCAAAATTGACGGCGCGGCATCGCACCAGTTCAGCCAGATGTATAACGCCAAAACCCAGGCACTGATGGCGCAACCGGGCATTGAAAACGACCCCGAGCTTTATCAGGAAAAAGCGCTGGATGCCCTGCTTTCAAGCTTGCCGGTGCTGCTCAAGGGCGAGCCAGTGGTGACCATTGCGCCGCTAAGCTGGAAGAATGATAAAGGCGAAAGTTCGCTTACGCTGTCATTGTTCCTCAAACAGCCTGTTGAGCAGGATCTGAGCACGGCCATCAAATCCATTGACGGCAAGCTGACCATTCCGATGCCAATGGCAACGGAGTTGATGACACAGGTTGCGAAGATTGAAGGTTATCAGCAGGATGAAGCCAGCAAACTGGCAAGCCAGCAGGTCAAAGGCCTGGCCGCGATGGGGCAGATGTTCCGCCTGACGACGGTAACGGACGATGCTATCACGACCAGCCTGCAGTACAGCGGCGGTACCGCGACTCTCAACGGCCAACAGATGGCGCTTGAGCAGCTGCTTGGTATGTTTGGTTTGACCGCTCCTGCTAACGAGCCCGAGCTGGATAACGACGCGATGCCAGAAGAAGCACCGCAGCCGCCGCTTACCCCACCAGCACAATAATGACTTACCGGCGGCCCCGCTCGCGGGCCGCCATCATCCCTGATGCCTGACCAGTCTTGCAGGCACAATAACGTTACTGGCTGTTTGCCGCTCTTCACGCTGACTGTGCAAAATACGCTGTGCCGCGCTACGGCCAATTTCGCGCGCGGGTGTGGTTACCCAGGTCACCGGTACGTCGTCAAGTCGCGCCTCCGGCACATCGGCAAACGCCGCCAACGCAACCTGATGGTCATAATAGCTGGCAAAACTGTCCTCACCGCTATGACGTCCGGCACGCAGTAGACCG
>JALAGK010000427.1 GCA_022712475.1 Enterobacteriaceae bacterium | reverse complement strand
TTTCCAGTTCCCTACCACCAGCAAGATATCACCCAACTGCAGCGACTCATTCACAAGTGTGCCTTCCATCGCGCTGCCGTTACGCTTAATACCGACCACGTTCAGGCCGTAACGGCTACGAAAACCAATATCGCGCACCGTTTGCCCAAGCAGTGCAGATTCCGGCACCATCGATACTTCAGCCATACCCACATCCAGCGCCTGCTCAGAAAAATACTCGCCGCGAAGCACCATTGGCTCCAGCATCTGCTCGCCGCAAAACTCGCGCAGATCGACCTCTGAGGCAGACATGTCAATCAGCAATACGTCACGCACCCGCAACTCTGTCCCGCCCGTCGCATTAACAATGACTTTGCGAAAACGCCGCCAGCGCTCAAGACCTATAACGTTCGCACCGTAACTCTCGCGCAGCTTCAGATCGTCAAGGCGTCGCCCAATCAGTGGCGACCCAGGACGAATAGCCAGGCGGCGCGCCCGCCCGGTCAGCCGATACTCTTTAATGAGCTCGCGAAAGGTACGGCGCTTCCACTGCTCTTTACCTGCTTCATTTTTTTCGCCCCTGAGCGCGAAGCGCATGATAAGCATGTAGCCAATACCCAGCAGCAGAACCACAAGGCCAATGGGAGTAACGCTAAAAAATGAAAACCCCTGCAAGCCTTCACGCACCAGTTCACTGTTGACGACCAGGTTTGGCGGTGTGGCCACCAGCGTCATCATGCCACTGATAAGCCCGGCAAAGCTCAGTGGCATCATCAGACGTGAAGGTGAAATCTTCATCCGCATGGAAACACTCAACACTACGGGAATAAAGATCGCCACCACTCCGGTTGAACTCATGAATGCCCCCAACCCAGCCACGGTCAGCATCAACAGGACCAGCATCTTTATCTCACTGCTGCCTGCCATCTGCACCAGCCAGGCCCCCATGCGCGTGGCTACTCCTGTGCGCACCAGACCATCGCCAATGATAAACAGTGCGGCGATAAGAATAACGTTGGGATCGCTGAAGCCAGAAAACGCTTCACCGAGCGTCAGTGTGCCGCTCAGAACAAAGGCGACAATTACCAGTAAAGCGACGGCATCCATACGAATTTTGCCCGTCGCAAACATCACTATTGCGCCGGCAAGCAGGATAAGGACCCAAATGAGTTCACTGTTCACAACCGATCCTTGTAACGCGTTGAAGAAAGACGAAAATCATGCCATAAAAAAGCCCCGACAACGCGGGGCTAAATCATTAATCAGTACGTATCTGCACGCGCCCGTCGGGAAGTTTACTTACGGTGAGCGCTTCCAGCGTGCTGAGCACCATATCCACGTCATTGAGACGCGGCGTCTTAGCAGGTGCATTCACCGCAATAACCCGGCAGCCGGCTGCAAGGCCTGACTCAATGCCAGCTGGGGCATCTTCCACCACCACACATTGCGCAGGCGCAATGCCCAGCAGCTCTGCTCCCAGCAGATAGGCATCCGGCTGTGGTTTACCACGTGCTACGCGCTCGGCAGTAACCATCACTCTCGGCTCCGGCAGCCCGGTTACGCGGCGGCGTGCATCGGCCACCGGCATTGACCCGGAGGTCACTATCGCCCAGGGTATACCGCTCGCATTGAGGTGATTGAGTAACGCCAGCGCACCGGGTAGCGCAACGATACCGACAGTGTCCTCAGCCTCAAGCTTTTCGAGCGCGCGGAATTCGCGCTGGATCTCGTCCTGCGTTGCTCCAGGCATAAAGTGGCGTAGTGATGTTATCGCCTGTTTGCCGTGGATAAATCCCAGCACCTCCTGATGCGATAAACCGAAACGGTCAGCCCACTGGCACCACGCACGCTCAACCACCGCCAGCGAATCCACCAGCGTACCATCCAGATCGAACAGAAAACCTCTACACTCCAGCACGAAACCTCCGCATCAGGCGTTAATGATTTGGGTGATCTCGTTGGCGCTCAGGTGATACTGACGCGGGCAACCGTGCCAGATTTTCAGCATGCGCAGGTACTTGTCCCACATTGGCGTCTGAGCGTTAAAGCCGTGCGTACCGGCATCAAAGTGTGTATAGCGCCCTTCTGTGTTCACCATAAAACGGACATAGCTCAGCATGCGGGCTTCGGTTGCGGCATCAAAGCCCAGGAACGTAACGCGACGCTCGTCAATGCTTTGTGCATCCTTCAGGTTGCTCCAGGACACATGCAATGCGTGGTACATCTCCATCACGTCGATAATTTCGCGACAGGTTTCCTCAGTCAACTCGCCAAATTCGCGGTCCAGTTCGCGCATCTGTAAACCATAACCACGCTCAACAATGGTCTGCAAACGGCGATAGCGCTCGGCATTATCCGGGTCAAGCATGGTCATCATTTTATACTGGTTCGATAAAATCAGACGCTGGGCGTGGGTCATTTCCATTTCTTGTACTCCTGCAAAAATAAACCATTTAAAAAGGCACATTCTGAATGTGCCTTACTGTATACGGTTCTGCGTTACCACGAAATGGTTACAGATCATCAAGAAAGGTTTTATCAAGTTGGCGAAACGCGCGCTTAAGCGTATCGGCGAGCGCCTGATAATCAGGCTTACCTTCCAGCGGAGACAGCGCCTGACCAGCGTTCTCAAGCTTGCCACGCACCTCATAAACCCAGTTGAGGATAGTCGGCGGTAATGGCGTTACCGAGCGCTTGCCTAACCACCACAGTCCCTGGAGCGGCAGGCTTAAAGCAAACAGCGCCGTCGCGACGGCCGGGCCAAGCTGGCCGCCAAGCGCAATTTGCCAGCACAGCGTAAACATGGCGACCGGCGGCATAAAACGAATGCCAAAGCGGGTAGCGCGAATGATACGGTTTTCAACAAAGACAGGAGCGAGGCGCTTATCCATAGGCCAGCTTTTGGCGTAATGCTGACCACGGCCAAATAAGCGAAGGCCACTCACAGGGCGTTGGGGAGAGT
>JALAGK010000426.1 GCA_022712475.1 Enterobacteriaceae bacterium | reverse complement strand
TGTGTGCATTAATCACCTGGCCGTTGAGCTTTTTATCCCACTGCGTTGCGCTGGTGCTCACGGTAAAAGTGTCGTCTCCGGCGTGGGTAACTTTGCCCAGCGGGTATCCCTCGCTGTCATAACGATACGACACGTTGACCTCAGCACTCTTTGCCCGGGTAACAAAACCGCGTGCATCCGTTTCATACATCAACCCAACAGCAGGCAACTGTGCAAGCTGGCAATGCCCTTCGAGATTAACGCGAGGCTCCCTGGTAAAGGCATCAAGAAGAGCATCACGTTCCCGCACCAGTGCTGCGCCAGTGTTGTTATCAATATCGTGAAACTCCAATGCCTCAAAGCATCCCTCTCGGTTAAGAATGCCCGTCACCATTTTTCTGACTTCACCACTTTCGTTAAGCAACATCTGGCGAAACTGCCTGACCGGTCCGCGCAGTGGATCAAAATCAAACTCATTGGCAAAACTTGCCATCTCTGGTGTATAGGCGACTGGCTCACGAGAGCCACTATCACAGGCGCTCAACACCAGCCCGACCAGTAAGGCCAAGCCTGACAAACATACCGTCTTCACGTCTATGACTCTCAACTTTTGCGAAGTGGCCCGCCATGATATGCGTTAAATACAATAATTTACACCCCGTCTGCTATGCTTTTATTTCACGCTTAACATAAGGAAGCGACGATGAAATATTCCGTCTGGACTGGCGTACTGCTGTGCATAGCGGCAGTTCCTGCCATTGCTGCACAGAATTCATGTGAAAGGGTGAAAACGCAAATTGAACAGCGCATCATCCAGAACGGTGTACCAGAATCCGGCTTTACGCTCAGTATTGTACCTAACGATCAGGCTAACCAGCCTGATGCCCAGGTGGTCGGACACTGCGCTAACGATACGCAGAAAATTCTCTATACGCGCACCGCCAGCGGTAACTACCCAGTGAGCGGCGAAAGCACCAGCGATGCAAGTACGCCTGAACCTCAACAGTAATCTTTCCGGGGCGCGCAAGCGCCCTGCTTTTATTCATCAATGTCGTTCAACATTGACCGACGTTAACATTCTCTACTCCAAAGTGGGTAACACTCGCATCCTGTACTCTGTCTGTCCCGCCTTACTTTGACACTAAAAACAGGCACCTTCCCCGCGAAGGAATGCCAGGGAGCGAGTTATGTCAACGTCATATCATCCTGACGGCATCAGCCGTCGTACTCTGGTTAAATCATCGGCGCTTGGTGCGCTGGCACTGGCAGCGGGTGGCATTACCTTGCCTTTTGGCGTAAAGGCTAGCACCGCTGGCGTTGCAAATGCTCTGGCACCTGCGGACAGCCGCCTGGTCTGGGGCGCGTGTTCAGTGAACTGTGGCAGCCGCTGTGCGCTACGCCTGCACGTGCGTAATGATGAAGTCTGGCGGGTGGAAACTGACAATACCGGTGATGACAGCTATGGCAACCATCAGGTGCGCGCCTGCCTGCGCGGGCGTTCAATTCGTCGGCGCATCAATCACCCGGATCGGCTTAACTATCCAATGAAGCGCGTGGGCAAGCGTGGTGAAGGCAAATTCGAACGCATTTCCTGGGATGAGGCACTCGATATGCTGGCCTCGCGCCTGAAACATACCGTTGAGCGCTACGGCAACGAAGCCGTGTATCTTAACTACTCTTCCGGTATTGTTGGCGGTAACATCACTCGTTCCTCGCCCTACGCCTCTCTGGTGACGCGACTGATGAACTGCTATGGCGGCTTCCTCAGCCATTACGGCACCTACAGCACTGCACAAATTGCCTGCGCTATGCCTTACACCTACGGCAGTAACGATGGCAACAGTACCTCGGACATCGAAAACAGCCAACTGGTAGTCATGTTCGGCAATAATCCTGCGGAAACTCGCATGAGCGGCGGCGGTATTACCTGGTACCTTGAGCAGGCGCGTGAACGCTCGAATGCGCGCATGATCGTTATCGATCCCCGCTATACCGACACTGCCGCCGGACGTGAAGATGAATGGATCCCCATTCGACCCGGTACTGACGCGGCGCTGGTAGCAGGCATTGCCTGGGTGCTTATTACAGAAAACAAAGTCGATCAGCCGTTTCTCGATAAATATTGTGTTGGTTATGATGAGAAAACGCTGCCTGCTGGTGCACCGGCAAATGGCCACTATAAAGCGTACATTCTCGGCCAAGGCGACGACGGCCTGGAAAAAACACCGCAGTGGGCTGCGCAGATTACCGGTATTCCCGCCGCTCGTATTATCAAGCTTGCACGCGAAATCGGTGACGCGAAGCCTGCCTACATATGCCAGGGCTGGGGGCCACAGCGCCACGCCAACGGCGAACAAACGGCTCGCGCCATTGCCATGCTGCCCATTCTCACTGGTAATGTTGGCATCAACGGTGGCAACAGCGGCGCGCGTGAGTCTACGTATACCATCACCATTGAACGTATGCCGGTGCTTGAAAACCCGGTTAAAACGACCATTTCAGTGTTCACCTGGACCGATGCCATTACCCGGGCCCATGAGATGACCAGCAAACGCGATGGCGTGCGCGGTAAAGAAAAACTCGATGTACCTATTAAGTTTATCTGGAACTATGCCGGTAATACGCTCATCAATCAGCATTCAGACATCAACCGCACTCATGATATTTTGCAGGACGACAGCCTGTGCGAAACCATTGTGGTCATCGACAACTTTATGACCTCCTCGGCGAAATACGCCGATCTGCTGCTGCCTGATTTGATGACCGTAGAACAGGAAGACATTATTCCAAACGACTACGCCGGTAATATGGGGTATCTGATTTTCAGCCAACCCGCCACTGCACCGAAGTTTGAGCGCCGTCCTGTCTACGACATTCTAAGCGATGTTGCTAAACGCCTCGGGCCAGATATCTTCCAGGCGTTTACCGAAGGTCGCAACCAGCGTGAATGGCTTGAACACCTTTACGCGACGATGCAAGCGCGAGAC
Organism: Enterobacteriaceae bacterium; assembly: GCA_022712475.1. Lineage (GTDB taxonomy): Bacteria > Pseudomonadota > Gammaproteobacteria > Enterobacterales > Enterobacteriaceae > Tenebrionibacter. The sequence goes on along the minus strand of JALAGK010000426.1, from coordinate 721 downwards.
TCGGCATTGCCTTCTTTTGAGGCACTACGCCAGATGGGGATTTACAAGCGTAAAGATCCGAACGGGCATTTCGTGGCCTATAAAGCATTTCGCGATGACCCACAGGCCAACCCGCTTAACACACCATCAGGCAAGATTGAAATCTACTCTGAACGGCTGGCGCAGATTGCCAACACCTGGGAACTGGAAAAAGACGACATAATAAGCGCTCTTCCCGTCTACACTCCGGGTTTTGAAAGCTGGGAGTCGCCGGAACGTGGGCGCTTCCCGCTGCAAATGTTTGGCTTTCACTATAAGGCTCGCACCCACTCAACCTATGCCAATATTGATATTCTTAATGCCGCCTGCCCGCAAGAAGTCTGGCTCAATCCCATTGATGCTTCTCAGCGCGGCATCAATAACGGCGATACCGTGCGGGTGTTTAACAGCCGCGGTGAAGTACGTCTGGCTGCGAAAGTGACTCCGCGGATCATGCCCGGCGTCACGGCAATGGGCCAGGGCGCCTGGCACAATGCCAGGATGGATGGCGATCGTATCGACAACGGTGGCTGTGTGAATACCCTGACGACACTGCGGCCTTCACCGCTGGCGAAGGGTAATCCGCAGCACTCAAACCTGGTCGAGATTGAGAAGATCTGATGGCGTTCAGACCGCCGCCATACAAAAATGATCCGTGCCGGCGGTGGATGTTCCTACCCCGTTATACTACGCACAAGCGGAC
>JALAGK010000425.1 GCA_022712475.1 Enterobacteriaceae bacterium | reverse complement strand
GCTTAAGCAGCTTGAAGCGGACACCACCAGCATCCTGTTCATTGATGAGATTCACACCATCATTGGTGCGGGCGCGGCTTCCGGTGGCCAGGTCGATGCGGCCAACCTGATTAAACCGCTGCTCTCCAGCGGTAAAATCCGCGTGATTGGCTCCACGACCTATCAGGAGTTCAGCAATATCTTTGAAAAGGATCGCGCGCTGGCGCGTCGTTTCCAGAAAATTGATATCACTGAACCCTCAATTGACGAAACCGTGCAGATTATTAATGGCTTGAAGCCTAAGTACGAAGCGCATCATGATGTGCGTTACACCGCCAAGGCGGTTCGTGCGGCGGTTGAACTGTCGGTGAAATACATCAACGACAGGCATCTGCCGGACAAGGCGATTGACGTCATTGATGAAGCTGGCGCGCGCTGCCGTTTGATGCCAGTCAGCAAGCGTCGTAAAACTATCAACGTCAGTGACATTGAGTCAGTGGTCGCGCGCATTGCCCGCGTACCTGAAAAGAGCATTTCAGCAAGCGATCGCGATACGCTCAGAAATCTGGGCGACCGCCTGAAAATGCTGGTGTTCGGACAGGATAAAGCTATTGAGGCGCTGACCGAGGCCATCAAGATGAGCCGTGCGGGTCTGGGCCATGAGCATAAACCGGTGGGTTCCTTCCTGTTTGCCGGGCCGACAGGTGTCGGGAAAACCGAGGTGACAGTACAGCTTGCGAAGGCATTAGGTATTGAGCTGTTGCGGTTTGATATGTCGGAATATATGGAGCGTCACACCGTTAGTCGCCTGATTGGCGCGCCTCCAGGTTATGTAGGCTATGACCAGGGCGGGTTACTGACTGATGCGGTTATCAAGCATCCACATGCTGTGCTGTTGCTTGATGAAATCGAGAAAGCGCATCCGGATGTATTTAACCTGCTGTTGCAGGTGATGGACAACGGAACGCTGACTGACAACAACGGTCGCAAGGCGGATTTCCGCAACGTGGTGCTGGTGATGACCACCAACGCAGGTGTGCGTGAAACCGAGCGCAAGTCGATTGGCCTGATTCACCAGGACAACAGCACTGACGCACTGGAGGAAATCAAAAAGGTCTTTACACCGGAGTTTCGTAACCGTCTGGATAACATCATCTGGTTTGATCATCTCTCGACGACGGTTATCCATCAGGTGGTCGACAAGTTTATTGTCGAACTTCAGGTGCAGCTGGATGCTAAAGGCGTGTCGCTGGAAGTCAGTCAGGAGGCTCGGGAGTGGTTGGCCGTTAAAGGTTACGATCGCGCGATGGGCGCACGTCCAATGTCACGTGTGATCCAGGATAACCTGAAAAAACCGCTCGCCAACGAGTTGCTGTTTGGCTCACTGGTTAACGGCGGTCAGGTCACTGTGTCGCTGGACAAAAAAGAAGATAAGCTCAGTTACGACTTCCTGAGCGCTCAGAAGCATAAGCCAGAAGCGGCGCACTAACCGTTACTGTTAATATGGTAAAACCGGGCCAAAAAGGTCCGGTTTTTTTATGTGTGCGGAATATGACATTGCGTGAAACGCGAGGGCAGATGAGCCGATGTTTCAGACGTAACAGTAATGCGCTTATGCGTACAGGCAGAATGAGGCACAGTGATGCGTAGCGTGTAATACGTCCCGGAGGCTGGCTATTGCTCTTTCAGGCACTGTGCTGGCGCGTTCATACCATCAGGCAGAGTAAAGTACAGCGAGGGGGAGTAAGGCGGGTTTAGCGTAAAAGTAGTCAATGGGCATAAACGGTGATGCCGAATAGTATGCCTTTGCGCGGCGGGCAGCAGCAACGCAAAAGGCCGGAATCAACCGGCCCTTAGCGTCATCGCGGGATAAGTGTCATACCTTAACGACTACGGAAGACAATGCGGCCCTTGCTCAGATCGTACGGGGTCAGCTCGACGGTAACTTTGTCGCCTGTCAGGATGCGGATATAGTTTTTACGCATTTTACCGGAGATGTGTGCGGTAACTACGTGCCCGTTTTCCAGCTCTACGCGAAACATGGTGTTAGGCAACGTTTCCAGAACGGTGCCCTGCATTTCAATATTGTCTTCTTTGGCCATCTAATCCTCGGGATGTCACTACCATAGTTTGAACCGGCAAGATAATGCCGAAGTTCACGTATTATGTAAAGAATTGCCGACAATAATGCCGACAAAGCACACTGCTGCGCATTACCCGTGAGACAGCTGGCCTGTTACGGCGATGCGGGCGTATAAGGGGAGCAAAGCGATAAACGGTGGGGCGTTGCCTGTAAATATCCCATACGGCGGCAGGGTAATGTGCGAAGTTTGATTCAGCGCCGACAATTATAACATGGGATGACCGTTAAGGTGGAAAACATTATTCCGGGTGTGTAAACAGCGTCTGGGGCTGCCAGCAGTGCGGCGTCAGCGTCACTAAATGCAACTTCAGCAGCTGTTGAAGATAGCTGCGTCGTGATATCTCGACCGCGCCCAGAGAGGCGGTGTGAGCGTTCAGGACCTGGCAGTCGATAAGTTGACCACCCTGGCGTATAAAATACTCGCAGAATACTTTCAGCGCCGTTTTAGAGGCATTTTCCCGCCGGCTGAACATCGATTCGCCGCAAAACAGGGCGCCCTGCGCCACGCCGTACATGCCGCCGACCAGTTCTTCACCCAGCCAGACTTCAATCGAATGGGCATGCCCCAGTTGATGAAGTTGTACAAATGCGGCGCTGACTTCGGGCACAATCCATGTGCCTTCCTCACGCTCGCTGGCGCAACCGGCGACGACTTCGGCAAAAGCGTGATTCAACGTCACGTGATAAGGACAGTGGCGCAGGAAATGTTTGAAGCTGCGGCTGATATGGAAGGTGGCCGGATCCAGCACCGCCCGCGGGTCGGGAGACCACCACAAAATGGGGTCACCCGGAGAGTACCAGGGAAAAATGCCGCGCTGATAGGCAAGCATCAGACGCGCCGGGCTGAGATCGCCGCCGAGCGCCAGGAGTCCGTTAGGCTCGCGTAGTGCCACCTCCGGTGAAGGAAACTCAATCGAGTAACGAGAAAGCTGAACCAGACGCATAGTGGTCTCCAGGACAAATCTAAAGCGTAATCACAGTTTACAGCTGGCTTAGAAAATGAGAATAGCGCCCGTTGATCATCTTTAGCTGCTCATGGCTACCTTGCTCAATAATTTGTCCTTCGTCCATTACCGCAATGCGGTCAAATGCTGATAAACCTCGCAGGCGATGCGTCACCATTATCAGGGTTTTGTTTACGCAAACCTCATGCAACAGATTAAGAATTTGCCCTTCAGTTTGCGCATCCAGCCCTTCGGTTGGCTCATCAAGTAGCATGAGAGGTGCGTCGTGCAGCAGTGCGCGGGCGATAGCCAACCTGCGCAGTTCACCGCCGGAAAGCTGGCGTCCGCCTTCACCAAGCCAGGCATTTAACCCATCGTCATCCAACAGTGACGCCAGTCCAACGCGTTCAAGCGTTGTGTTGAGCAGTTCGTCGTGCGCATCGGGACGGGCCAGCAGCAGGTTATCGCGAAGCGTGGCGCTGAACAGATGTACACGTTGTGGCACTACGCTGGTGACGTTGCGAAGGGTGGCCTCATCATAATCAGAGAGCGGTATGTTGTTAAGTGAGATGTTCCCGTGCTGTGGGTCACGCGCGCGGGTCAGTAGCTGTAATAGCGTGGATTTTCCGCATCCGGTGCGCCCTAATAGCGCAATATGCTCACCGCTGGCGAGATCCAGCGTCAGATTGTGCAGCGCTGGCTGTGGCTGAGCTGGATAGTGGAACGTGACATTGTGAATATGAAGCTCAACTGACTGTGGGCGAGCCGGACCCTGGTCAGGGAAGCTGACTTCAGGCTTTTGCTCAAGAATTTGTGTCAGACGCAGGGCAGATGCGGCGACCTGCCCGAGGTGCTGAAAGGCACCGGTCACGGGGGTGAGCGCTTCGAATGCGGCCAGTGCGCAGAAGACAAATAAAGCAATGAGCGCACCTGGTGAGTGGTTATCACCTACGCCGCCTGCAGACAGCCACAGTATCGCAATCACGGTAAAACCAGCAATGAGCAGCATCAGCGCTTGAGACAATGCGCTAAGACCAGCCTGGCGGCGTTGGGCTTCAAGCCAGCTATGTTCTGTTTGCTCAAGTTTCTCTCGCCACTGCGCGCTGGCACCGAAGATGCGCAGTTCCGCTTGGCCGTGCAGCCAGGAGATCAACTGTTGGCGGTAATCGCTACGCAGTGTGGTGAGGGCAATTCCTGCCGGGCGACCTGCCTGCCAGAAGAGCGGCGGTAGCAGAAGCAGTGTCAGTAGCATAATGCCGCCAAGTGTGAAGGCGAGTGACATATCAAGAAAACTCAGCCCAAACGTTACGACAGTAATGGTCACCAGCGCGCCCACCATGGGTGAAATCACGCGTAGATAGAGATGGTCCAGCGCGTCAACATCAGCAACCAGGCGGTTAAGTAGCTCGCCCTGACGAAAACGCTCCAGCCCGGCAGGTGAAAGGGGGAGTAGACGGCTGAAGGTGAATACGCGCAGATGTTGCAGCACACGGAAAGTAGCATCGTGGCTGACCAGACGCTCAAAGTAGCGGCCTGCGGTGCGGGTGATTGCCGCGCCGCGCACACCTGCGGCAGGCAGCATGTAGTTAAAACTGTAAATCCCTGCAGTACCGGCTAACGCGGAGGCCGACAGAAACCAGCCAGATAGCGTCAACAGGCCGATGCTGGCGAGCAGTGTGATAATAGCCAGCAGAATGCCGAGCGTCATCAGCCAACGGTGGCGACGAAATAGCGTCAGAAAGGGCAGTAGCGCACGCATTTAAATCTCCTCCAGGCGGCAAGCCAGCAATTCGGCAAATGGCCCAGCATGCTGTTCCAGCTCACTAAAACTACCCTGTTGTAAAATTTGACCGTTCTGCATCACCCAGATTTCGTCCCATGTCGTCAGCGAATCAAGTCGATGGGTCACCATGAGGGTCGTCTGGTGGCGTGAGGCGGCATCAAGAGCCGTCATGACCAGCCCTTCGCTGTGTGCATCAAGGCTGGCCACGGGTTCGTCGAGCAGCAGTAGCCCACAGGGCATTAACAGTGCGCGCGCCAGCGCCACGCGCTGTGCCTGGCCAACGGAAAGGTGCGATGCCTGTTCTCCTAATGGGGTATCAATACCCTGCGCCAGCAACGGCAGAAACTCGCTTACGCAGGCGGCATCGAGTGCAGCGCGCAGGCAGGCGTCAGAAACCTCACGCCCAAGCAGAACGTTTTCACGCACGGTCATTGCGGGCAGACGCGGGTTTTGTCCAAGCCAGCTCAGGTTGCGGTGCAGGCTGTCAGGGTTGAGGTCGCGCAGCTCGTGGCCGTTAAGGGTGAGGGAACCTTCATACGGCAAAAAGCCGGACAGCAGATTTACCACCGTACTCTTACCTGCGCCGCTGGGGCCGACCAACGCCACACGTTTACCGGCAGGCAGGCTGAAGGTCAGCGGTCCGGCAAGGTGCTTGCCCTGCGCCGACAGGATATACACATCCTGCGCTTCAACGCTTAACGCGTCGTTATCTTTAAGCTTGTGTACCCCGTGTGGTGGGCGTTGTAACGGTGAGTCGAGAAACTGTTGCAGACTATCGGCCGCACCGATCGCCTGAGCTTTGGCGTGATAAAACGTACCAAGATCGCGCAGCGGCTGGAAAAACTCCGGTGCAAGAATCAGCGCAAGAAAACCTGCAAACAGAGTGACTGTTGTGCCATAGCTGCCAAAATTCAGTTCACCAAGGTAGGAGAAACCAAAGTAGACAGCAACCAGTGCGATGGACAGTGAGGCAAAAAATTCCAGTACGCCTGACGAGAGAAAGGCAAGTCGCAGTACCTCCATTGTCCGCTGGCGGAAATCCTGCGACGCGCGCTCAATATTTTGTGTTTCAGCAGCTCCCCGATGAAACAGGCGTAGCGTCTCCATGCCGCGCAGTCGATCGAGGAAATGACCGCTCAGGCGTGACAGCGCCTGAAAATTACGGCGGTTAGCTTCAGCTGCTCCCATACCGACCATTGCCATAAAGAGCGGGATAAGCGGGGCGGTGCACAGCAAAATCAGCGCAGCGGCCCAGTTAGAGGG
>JALAGK010000424.1 GCA_022712475.1 Enterobacteriaceae bacterium | reverse complement strand
TTCTTATTTGTGGTTGTGATGCATGCGCTTGAGGTTGGACATACCGTTGCGGTATTGCTGCTCCAGCGTTTCGCGGCTGGTGGCGGTAACGTCAAGGTCGCGTAGCAGGCCGTCGTGAATACCGTAAACCCAGCCGTGCACGCTTACCTTCTGACCGCGCTTCCACGCGGACTGCATAATCGTGGAGTGACCAAGGTTGTATACCTGCTCCATAACGTTCAGCTCGCACAGCGTATCCATGCGCTGCTCCGGCGGCAGTTCGCCCAGAAGCGTACTGTGCTGGAACCAGATGTCGCGAATGTGCAGCAGCCAGTTGTCGATAAGGCCCAGTTCCGGGTTAGTGACCGCCGCCTGCACACCGCCGCAGCCGTAGTGCCCGCAGATAATGATGTGCTCGACTTCCAGCACGTCTACCGCGTACTGCACCACTGAAAGGCAGTTAAGATCGGTGTGAATGACCAGGTTTGCCACATTACGGTGAACAAACAGTTCACCGGGCTCCAGGCCCGTCAGGCGTTCGGCGGGAACGCGGCTGTCGGAACAACCAATCCATAGAAAGCGCGGCTTTTGCGCCTGCGCCAGCTGCTCAAAGAAGCCGGGATCCTCTTCCACCAGCAGTTGGGACCAAACCTTATTATTGCTGATGAGTGTTTCGATATCTTTCATGAGTGGTTAACAACCTGTAACCGAATTAGTGCGTTGGGGTAATATAGGGCAACTCAACTTTTTTTTAAACCTGCTATGCATTCTTCGGCTAACAGTGCTGGCTCGGTGTCGGTGCTAAAATACGTCGGCCTCCTGTATTTCTGGGGCTGCCGCCTTGTATTGAAAGATGCGTTCAGGGCACAGAGTGATAACTAAAAGGCTACTCATTATCTATGACATATGCACTGGAACTGGAGAAACTGACCAAAACCTACCCCGGCGGCGTTCAGGCGCTACGTGGCATTGATTTGCAGGTAGAGGCTGGTGATTTTTACGCCTTGCTCGGGCCAAATGGCGCAGGGAAATCCACCACAATTGGTATTATCAGCTCGCTGGTGAATAAAAGTGCGGGCAACGTTCGCGTCTTTGGCTACTCGCTGGATAAGGACGTGGTCAATGCCAAGCGTCAGCTTGGGCTGGTGCCGCAGGAGTTTAACTTTAACCCGTTTGAAACGGTGGCGCAGATTGTCGTCAATCAGGCGGGTTATTACGGTGTGCCCAAACGTGAAGCGCTGGAGCGTAGCGAGAAATACCTCAATCAGCTTGATTTGTGGGGCAAGCGTAACGAACGCGCACGTATGCTCTCAGGCGGGATGAAACGCCGCCTGATGATTGCCCGTGCGTTGATGCATGAACCAAAACTGCTAATTCTCGACGAACCAACTGCGGGCGTGGATATTGAACTGCGCCGTTCAATGTGGACCTTCCTCAAAGAACTTAATGACCGAGGTACCACCATTATTCTCACTACGCACTACCTGGAAGAGGCCGAAATGCTGTGTCGCAACATCGGCATTATTCAGCACGGCGAGCTGGTGGAAAACACCTCCATGAAGACATTGCTGTCCAAGCTCAAGTCGGAAACCTTCATTCTCGATCTGGCGGCGAAAAGCCCGCTGCCGAAACTTGACGGCTACCAGTACCGACTGATTGATACCTCCACGCTTGAAGTGGAAGTGTTGCGTGAGCAGGGAATCAACAGCCTGTTCGGCCAGCTGAGCGCGCAGGGGATTCAGGTATTGAGTATGCGTAACAAAGCTAACCGCCTGGAAGAGCTGTTTGTCACGCTGGTGCATGAGAAAAAAGGAGAGCCGGCATGATGCAGCTTTACTGGATTGCCCTGAAAAGTATTTGGGCAAAAGAGATTCACCGCTTCATGCGTATCTGGGTGCAAACGCTGGTGCCGCCCGTCATTACCATGACGCTGTACTTCATTATCTTCGGTAACCTGATTGGCTCACGCATCGGTGAAATGCACGGCTTTAGTTACATGCAGTTTATCGTGCCAGGTCTGATCATGATGGCGGTGATTACCAACGCTTACGCCAACGTTGCCTCATCGTTCTTCAGCGCCAAATTCCAGCGCAACATTGAAGAACTGTTGGTAGCCCCGGTGCCGACGCACGTGATAATCGCCGGTTACGTCGGCGGTGGTGTGGCACGCGGGGTGTGCGTGGGCATCATGGTGACTGTGATTTCGCTGCTGTTTGTGCCGTTTCAGGTACATTCATGGCTGTTTGTTGCGCTGACGTTGCTACTCACCGCGGTGCTGTTCTCTCTTGCTGGGCTGTTGAACGCCGTCTTTGCGAAAACGTTTGATGACATTAGCCTTATTCCAACGTTTGTGCTCACGCCGTTGACCTATCTCGGTGGTGTATTCTATTCGCTGACGCTGCTGCCGCCGTTCTGGCAGGCGTTGTCAAAACTCAATCCTATCGTGTACATGATTAGTGGCTTTCGCTACGGCTTTCTCGGCGTAAGTGATGTGCCCTTGACGTTAACGGTGGGTGTGCTGGTAGTGTTTATCGTGGTTTTTTATACGCTGTGCTGGTATCTGATACAGCGCGGGCGTGGGCTGCGCAGCTAACTTTCCGGCTTAAGAATAATCCAGGCAGTTTGACGGAAATCAGCATCATGAAGACGCCGATGGGTAAACTGCCTTTGTTATTCTTAATGCAGGTGCCAGCACAATGTTGGGATGGGTTATTGCCGCACATGGTTGTCTTGCTCATGACACGCTGTCGTCGTTGATAAAGCAGGCAGGACCGCTGGCACGCTGCCGTGCCGTGGAGTACTTGCCAGGGCAGAGCACCAATATGCTCAGTCGTATGATGTGTGATGCCCTACATGAGGTGGATGGCGGCAACGGCGTCATTTTCCTGACCGATATCATCGGTGCGGCACCCTATCGTGCGGCGTCACTACTCAGCCACAAGCACGAACACTGCGAAGTGATTGCGGGATTCAATGTTGCGCTACTGGCGAAAATGCTGGTACTGCGTGATACGCACTGTAGTGCCACTTTTCGCGACGCTATTGTAACTGGCAGTGACGGTATCGCGACCAGTCTCTGGCACCAGCAGCAAAAAAATCCGCCATTCCAGCTGATTTTGCCGGACTGGTTAGATGCTGGCTAACCGGGTTTCACCAGTGTACGCGGCTGCTGGCAGCGTGTGAGCACTCTCTTTCAACGCCAGTTTGTATAAAAAATCTGCGCAAAGCGTCTTGCCGCTTTGCTGCTGGTTGCGCTCCTGCGGCCATCTGCCAGAATAAAGGCTCCCTGGTTCAGTCTCTTACCCTCACTATGTTTTCATACGTCCTACGTGGTGTCGTCTTGTTAGTGCTGTTCTGCGCCAGCGCGCAGGCCGATTTGCTGAATGAAAATTATCCCGCCTCACGTTATATGCAGGTGAACGCGACTGCGTCCGTTCAGGCACAGGTGGCAGATAAGATTGTATTTGTCGGTAATATTGAAGCCGGTCAATTGCTGGCGGTTGTACCGGTGTCATCAGATTATTATGAATTCCGCTTTGGTAACGGCACCGGCTTTATTGAACGCAGCCGGTTAACAGACGTGCAGGGTAAACGGCGGGTGGAGGACCGGTTAGGCGATTTGAACAAACCACTCAGCAACCAGAACCTTGTCACGATAAAAGCAACACCAATGTACAGCGCACCCGATGTAAAGAGCGAGCGCGTTGGCACGCTTGCAGATAATCTGCGCTACCCGGTCTCCAGCAGGCTTAAGGACCGGCTTAATCAGACCTGGTTTCAGATTCGCATTGGCGAGCGCCTGGCCTGGGTAAGTGGGCTGGATGCGCAGGAAGATAATGGTGTGCCGGTACTGACGTACCATCATATTTTACGCGACGAAGAGAACACGCGCTTTCGCCACACTTCCACCACGACTTCGGTTCGGGCTTTCAGCAACCAGATGGCCTGGCTGAGTGACCAGAGATACACCACAATCACGCTCTATCAGCTTGAAGATTATCTCTATAACCGCATTAATCTGCCGGGACGGGCGGTGGCAATTACGTTTGATGATGGATTGAAGTCGGTATGGCGTTATGCCTGGCCGGTACTGCGGCAAAATGGCTTCAAGGCGACGGCGTTTATTATCTCATCACGCATCAAACGCTGGCCTCAGCGCTGGGATCCGATGCGATTACAGTTTATGAGCCTCTCGGAGCTTAAAGACATTCAGGACGTATTTGATCTCCAGTCCCACACGCACTTTTTACACCGAGTGGATGCCGCTCGGCGACCGGTTTTACTGAGCCGAAGCGAGCACAATGTGTTGTTTGACTTCAGGCGTTCACGGCGCGCTCTTGAGCAATTTACCCCTCACGTCTGGTATCTCTCGTATCCGTTTGGTGGCTACAACACGCAAGGTATGCAGGCGGCACAGGAGGCGGGGTTTCATCTGGCAGTCACGACGGTGCGCGGTAAGGTAAAGCCGGGGGATAATCCGTTTGCGCTCAAGCGGCTGTATATTTTGCGCACCGATTCATTAGAGACAATGGCGCGGCTTATCACCAACCAGCCGCAGGGCTAGCGGCTGGCAGGTGAGGGCGGTCAGGCGACCTGGACGGGCACGGCTTTGGCGAGACGTTTCATCTCGTTGTCGCCGTCAAAATAGGCCACTTTCGGCTGCCAGCTGCGCGCTTCACTGTCTGGCATGGTGACATAGCTTGCGATAATCAGAATGTCGCCTACGCTGGCGCAGTGGGCTGCGGCACCGTTAACGGAAATAATTTTTGAGCCACGCTCGCCAGCAATGGCGTAGGTGGAAAAACGCTTGCCGTTGGTGACGTTGTAAATGTCGATAGCTTCGTATTCCAGAATCCCGGCCGCATCAAGAAAATCCTGATCGATAGCACAGGAGCCTTCATAGTGAAGGTCGGCCAGTGTGACTTTTACCCGGTGAAGTTTGCCTTGCAGCATCGTACGAATCATAGCGAAAATCCTGGTCTCAGTTGCCGTGAAACGGACAGCTCGTCCGTTTCCGAGGTATTTTGGCGGCAGTATTGCCGCTTTTTTATGCGCTGTCTAGCGCTCAAGTGTTACCTGAACATTGTCGATAAGACGTGCCTGGCCAAGCCAGGCCGCAACCAGCACGACGGCGCGCTGGCTGTTGGCATTAAGCGCTTGAAGCGTGTCGGCATCGCGAATTTGCAGGTCATCAGCGCGAAAGCCTTTTTCATTGAGTTCCTGCTCGGCGATAGCGATAATCTCGTCAATATCGCGTGCGCCGTCGGTCAGCTTCTGCGCCACGCTCTGCATCACTTTATGCAGCCCTGGCGCAATCTTACGCTGATCGCTGGTGAGATAACCGTTGCGTGAACTGAGCGCCAGGCCATCTTTTGCACGCAGTGTGGGCACGCCGATAATATCGATGTCATAGCCCATATCGGCCACCATCTTGCGAATCAGCGCCAGCTGCTGAAAGTCTTTTTCGCCAAAGCACGCTACGTCTGGCTGGACCAGGTTGAACAGCTTGCTGACCACCGTTGCCACGCCGCGAAAATGGCCCGGACGGCTCACGCCCTCCAGAATACTGGACAGCACAGGTACTTCAACAAAGGTCTGGTCTTCCATTCCATGCGGATAAACCTCGTGGGCGGTCGGTGCAAATACCACGTCCACACCACGGCGGTTAAGCTTTTCACAGTCTTCCTGAAGGGTGCGCGGGTAACGCGCCAGGTCGTCGGGCCGGTCAAATTGCATCGGGTTAACGAAGATACTGGTGACGACCACATCGGCGCTGGCCTTTGCGGTGTCGACCAGTTTCATGTGACCGTCGTGCAGGTTGCCCATGGTCGGCACCAGCGCGATACGCTTGCCTTCCTGACGCCAGCGGCGAATCTGCTGACGTAATAGCGGTAAGGTTTCAATAATCAGCACAACCCTTTCTCCTGTCAGTGAAAACTGTGTTCTTCGCCCGGATAGGCACCCGACTCGACCTCGGCAATATACTGGCGCACGGCCGCGCGGATATCACCGGCTTCGGCCAGGAAGTTTTTCGCAAATTTAGGAATGTGGCCCCCGGTAATGCCGAGCGCGTCGTGCATCACCAGAATCTGGCCGTCGGTGCCGTTACCGGCGCCAATGCCGATAACCGGAATACTCAGCGCGTCGCTCACGCGAGTGGCAAGCTCTGCGGGGACACATTCCAGCACCAGCAACTGTGCGCCTGCGGCCTCCAGCGCCAGTGCGTCATCCAACAGCGCCTGCGCCGCTTCGTCGCCGCGGCCCTGTACTTTATAGCCACCAAAAATATTTACCGACTGCGGCGTCAGACCCAGATGGCCGCACACCGGCACGGCGCGCTCGGTGAGCATTTTCACCGTGTCCACCAGCCAGCGACCCCCTTCGATTTTCACCATATTGGCGCCTGCGCGCATCACTGCAGCGGCGTTTTCACAGGCTTGCTCGGGCGGGGCATAGGCCATAAACGGTAGGTCAGCCAGCAGCAGGCAGGCTGGCGCGCCGCGACGTACGGCGCGGGTACACCAGGCAATATCGTCAACGGTGACTGGCAGTGTGGAGTCATAGCCCAGTACTGCCATGCCCAGTGAATCGCCCACCAGCATGACGCCAATGCCTTCGTCGGCGAACAGTTTCGCAAAACTGAAATCGTAGGCGGTGATCGTGGCGAATTTTTTCTTCTGCTGCTTGAGTTGGCGCAGTTGGGTAATGGTGGTTGGTTTCATGCTATCCCCTGTGAAGTAGCGTGCAGGTAAGATTCTGCGAAGCGGGCTTACCACCCACGGACAGAGCGCATTCTGGAAGAATCGGCAGCTGAATGCCAGTATTTTGAGGTTATTCTGGCATTGTTTGCCTGCATGGCGAGCAGTGGCGGATTACAGCGGATAAGTCAGTGAATTGTGTGGCAAATTACCATAAAGACGGTGGGCTGTCTGGCAGACGCGCCAGGCAGTTTTGTAGCGTTTCGCCGTCCGGAAACGTCAGGTCAGGAGCAATTTCGCTTAGCGGGTAGAGCATAAACAGGCGATTTTTCATGTCGTAATGCGGCACCGTCAGACGCTCAGAGCAAAGGGTATCATTGCCAAACAGCAGAATATCGAGATCCAGCGTGCGCGGTCCCCAGCGCTCGTCCTTGCGCTCGCGCCCTTGCTCCAGCTCAATGCGCTGAGTGTGGTCCAGAAGCACCAGCGGTGCAAGCGTTGTCTGGAGCGCCACTACGGCGTTCAGATAATCGGGCTGATCCTGCGGGCCAAGCGGCGGTGTGCGGTAAAACGACGATACCGCAACAAGACGGCTTTCCGGGAGAGTACCCAGTGCCTTGACTGCGGCATTGGCCTGCGCCAGAGGCGAGGCCAGATTGCTGCCGATGGCAATGTAGCACAGCGTCACATGCTGCCCTCGCGCTTGTTCGGCGTGCGTCGACGTGGGCGGCGCTGACGGCGACGGCTGTTTGGGTCTTCACCCAACTGACCAACCATCTCTTTTTGACGCGGGGGAGGCGCAGACTGGAACTCGCCCCACCACTGCGCCAGACGCTGTAGCTCTGGGTTATTCTCCGCTTCCGCACGCAGTTCCAGCAGATCGTAGGCAGCGCGGAATTTAGGATGTTCCATCAGCTTCCAGGCGCGTTTGCCCTGGCGTTTGGACAGGCGCAACTGCAACTGCCAGATATCACGAATCAGTGAGGTGATTCGTTTAGGAATAGCGATTGAGCGACAGGCTTCGTCCAGCACTTCGTTCATAGCCAGCGCAAAGGCGTCGTAATAGGCAAGTCCACTTTCCTGGGTAATCTTCTGCGCCATTTCAAGCTGCGGATACCAGAACAGTGCGGCAAACAGGAACGCCGGATTCACACGCATATTATTATGCAAGCGGTGATCGGTGTTTTTCAGCACCTGCGCAATAATGCGCTCCATGTTGGAATCACCGCGCTCAGTCAGGTAGCGGGTAATCACCGGGAACAGCGGCTGCAACAGGTTGTATTCACGCAACTGTCGCCAGGTTTCAAAACCGTGACCCGCCTGCAGGAGCTTCAGGGATTCTTCAAACAGACGCGCTGGTGGCACATCGTTAATTAGCGTTGCCAGGCGTGGAATAGGTTCGCCGGAGCCCGGGCAAATGCTCATATTCAACTTGGCGGCAAAACGCACTGCGCGCAGCATGCGAACCGGATCTTCGCGATAACGGGTTTCCGGGTCGCCAATCAGGCGGATAACACCCTGCTGCAAATCATTCAGACCGCCCACATAGTCGCGCACTGTAAAGTCGGCGGCGCTGTAGTACAGGCTGTTGATAGTGAAATCGCGACGCTGGGCATCTTCTTCGATAGAACCAAAGATATTGTCACGCAGCAACATGCCGTTCTGGCCGCGCTGGGATAGCTGGCGGTCAGCCTGCTCTTCGTGGTGGCCGCGAAAAGTGGCGACTTCAATGATTTCTGGTCCAAACATAATGTGGGCCAGACGGAAACGGCGTCCTACAAGGCGGCAGTTACGAAACAGTTTACGCACCTGATCCGGCGTGGCGTTGGTCGTCACGTCAAAGTCTTTAGGCTTTTGCCCCAGCAGCAGGTCGCGCACACCGCCGCCAACAAGGTAGGCTTCAAAGCCTGCTTTGTTGAGACGATAGAGCACTTTGAGGGCATTTTCGCTGATATCTTTGCGGGAAATAGTGTGCCTGTCGCGCGGGATAACCGTTATGTGCGGCTGGGCGGTTTGCTCTGTGGCCACGCTCTCTTCGCGGTTTAGCACCTTGCGGCAAAAATTAGCGACTCGGGTAAAAATAGTGCACCTCGGATGTGTCAATCATTAATCAGACAAAAAAATAAGCGGCTCATCATATCTCAGTGTGACGCGTTTGAGAATGCCGGATTCAATGGCACATTCGTGAGCGACCAGTAGATTGTCGCTTCGTTTAACAGCGCCTCGGCTGTCATATCGCGCCAGCCTTCGTTGACGGGCTGGTTGAGAAAACGCAGCGCCTGCACCAGCAGCGGGCGTGGATCCCCTGTGGGTAGCGCCGGAGCATGGTTTTGCTTGGAAAGTTTACCGCCCTGCTCGTTGAGGGCCAGCGGCAAATGCACGTAGTCCGGCGTACGCCAGCCAAAAGCCTGGTAAAGCGTAATCTGGCGAACTGTCGGTTCAATTAAATCCGCACCGCGCACGATTTCGGTGATGCCCTGAAAATGGTCGTCCACCACCACCGCCAGGTTATAGGCGAACAGGCCGTCGCGACGGTGAATAATAAAGTCTTCGCGCGCCAGCGCCTCGTGCGCCTGGATCTCGCCGCGCAGGACATCGTGAAAGCTCAGCACCGGTTGAGTCTGACGAAGTCGCGTGGCGGTATGTTCTGATGTGAGGTGGCGTTCGCGGCAGTGACCGTCATAAAAACCGCCGTGCGCCTGAATACGCTTGCGCGTGCAATCACAGTAATAGCTACGGCCCTGGTGATATAGCCAGGCAAGCGCTTCGCGATAGGCCTCATGGCGGCTTGACTGCCACAGTACGTCGCCGTCCCAGTGCAGGCCGTAGTGTTCAAGCTGGCGTAAAATGGTGTTGGCGGCACCGGGGACTTCGCGAGGAGGGTCAATATCTTCAATACGCACCAGCCAGCGTCCCTCATGGGAACGCGCCTGGAGCCAGCTGCCAAGGGCAGCGATCAGCGAGCCAAAGTGGAGCTCGCCTGATGGAGAAGGAGCAAAACGCCCAATGTAGTGATGTTGTTGCATAAGAGGTAAGGCGGGAGAGGCTCCCGCCTTTTTATGATTAGCGTTGCGCGGCGTTAACCGGCCATCTGCTTCTCGCGGATTTCCGCAAGGGTTTTACAATCGATGCAC
>JALAGK010000423.1 GCA_022712475.1 Enterobacteriaceae bacterium | reverse complement strand
TCATTATTGTTACCAGGCTGAACAGCAGCACAACACGCGTTGAGTAAATTCCCCGCGCCTTTACGACAGGTTTATTATTCGCTCAGTTTTTACTTTAAGAATAATCCAATCCGCATGCGGACAAGGGTTAAGACAACTGGAGAACACCATGAGCAAATTCAGTCTGGCGAAACCGGGCGTGGCCTTCCTGGCCGTGTGCGCGATTTTCGTGAATATCCTGTGGGGAACGCCATTTCCGCTGGTAAAAGAGATGTACGCTCAGATGAACATCTCTGCAGCAACACTGGGTGACAACTACAATGGTCAGGTTCTGACGACCATCAGTATCCGCTTTTTCCTGGCAGGCCTCATCACACTGGTGATGGCTAAGCTGATGGGTCAGCAAATCTTCAAAGTGACGCCGCGCCAGTGGTATGAAGTAACGTCAATGGGGATTGTCAGCACCACCGCAGCGTATCTGTTTTTTAATATCGGCCTGGTGAATACCACCACCATCAAGTCGACCGTACTGGCACAGTCTTCCATTTTCTTCTCCGTTATTCTGGCGCACTTCGCCTACAAAAATGACAAGTTAAACCAGCCGAAAACCATTGGTCTGGTACTGGGTCTGACCGGCCTGCTGGCGGTAAATCTGATGAACAACGGCAACGGCCTGCGCGAGATGCTCAGCTTCTCCTGGCTGGGTGATGGCTTCATGGTGCTGTACGGTCTGGTTGCCGCACTCGGCATGATGCAGGCAAAACGCATCGGTTCTTCTCTGAACTCGTTCGTGATGACTGGCTGGAACCTGACTATCGGTGCTGCCATCCTGTTTGTCATCGGTCTGTTCATGGGCGGTAGCCTGAGTGTGATTACCTGGACACCGACTGCGATAGTCCTGATGCTGATTCTGGCGCTTATCGCAAGCGTTGCCTTCGGACTGTGGTACTGGATTGTTCAGCACGCCAAAATTGGCGAAATCTCAATCTACAAATTCTGTATGCCGCTGTCTGGCAGCTTACTCTCCGTTTTCATGGGCCAGGACAGCTTCACGTTGCCGCTGACCATCGGTCTGGTCCTGGTCTGCGTGGGTATTGTGGTTGTGAACAAACCCCCGAAATTTCTGCTGCGTAAAAAAGCCTCGGATGAGTCTACAATCAACGCGCACACCAACAAAATTCAGTAACCCGGAGTCATCATGGATAAAAAAATCGGCTTTATCGGTACGGGCAACATGGCAAATGCCATTATCCACGGCATCATCAATAGCGGCATCGCACCGGCAAGTCAGATTGTGGTTTTTGATGTGGACACCAGCAAAACGCAGGCACTGAGTGCAGAAGTCGGTACCGTTACCGCACAGAGTGCACCAGAGCTGACCAACGCGTGCGATATCGTGTTCCTTGCGATTAAGCCACACATCGTACCGGCGGTGCTTAAAGAGATTGCCTCAACCATTAAGTCTAACCATGTTCTGGTCTCCATTGCTGCGGGTGTGACGCTTGGGCAACTCGCCGAGCAGGCTGGCTATAACGCCAAAATTGTGCGCGTTATGCCGAATACGCCGGCGATGGTCAATGCCGGCATGAGCTCGCTGACCGCCAACAGCCTGGTCGAAGAGCAGGAGCTGGCAGACATTACCGCCATCTTTAACAGCTTTGGCCGCTCTGCGGTGGTACCGGAAAACCTGATTCATGCCGTCACCGGCATTAGCGGTTCGTCACCCGCCTACGTGTTCATGTTCATTGAAGCCCTGGCTGACGCCGGTGTACTGGGCGGATTACCGCGCGCGCAGGCTTACCAGTTTGCTGCGCAGACCGTGTTGGGCGCGGCCAAAATGGTACTGGAAACCGGTGAGCATCCGGCCATGCTTAAAGACATGGTGTGCTCACCTGGTGGCACGACCATTGAGGCGGTGAAAACGCTGGAAGAAAAAGGCTTCCGCTCTGCGGTCATCGAAGCGGTGGTCAGCTGCATGGATAAGTCAAAAAAACTTAGCGAAAAATAATCAATTCGCCCCGTACCCGGCCTGTGCCGGGTACATTTTTTCTTGCCGATATTATGTTTTTTACCCCCGTAACTCTCCCTCACTTCTCTTGCGCCTAAACCGCGTCAGGCCTCACTTTTCCTGGTTTTGCATGATTTACAAAACAAAAGATTAAAGCGGGAAAGTTCCTGGATTAATGACCGATAACGCATGTGGACCTATTACACTCCTTAAGCCCGGAGATTAAGCATTCATGATTAAAACGATACGAGCTCGCGTCACTGCTGCGGGTATTGCGATCGTCGTCAGCGTACTGATGCTGAATACGTTTCTTAACTACACCGTTGCGTTACGTAACAATAATCAGCTCATCAGCTCCAGTCTGTCATCCCTGAGCGCCAGCCATGCCAGGGCACTTTCAGACTGGATTGACCTGAAAATGAAAAACGTGGAATCGCTGAAAGATGAAGCGATGCTCGACGATCCAATCCCATTTTTCCACTCCATCATGGATTCTTCTGGCTTCACTAACATCTACGTAGGTTTTGCCAACAAAACGACGCGTTTTGCTGGCAAAGCAGACGTGCCGTTGGATTATGACGCGACTGAGCGCCCCTGGTATCTCCAGGCCGCAAACAGCGGCCAGGCCATTGTGACCGAACCTTATCATGATGATGCGACCGGCAATCTGGTCGTCACCTTCGCGACACCGATTATCCAGGGGGGCGCACTCGTTGGTGTGGTGGCGGGTGATATTTCCATGGATTCGGTTATCGACAATATTCTGAGCATCCACCCGGCTGAGAAAAGTTACGGCATGCTGATAAACCGCAGCGGTACTATCATCGCGCACCCGGATACGAGCATGACGCTTAAACCGATCACCACTATCGCGCCGCATTTCGATATGTCACGTCTGTTGCTGGGCAAAGGCAATAAAGAAGTCGAAATCTCCGGGCGTGACACCATGGTACAGAGCAAAAGCGTAGAGGGTACTGACTGGCAGGTTCTGGTTATCATGGATGAAGAGGTGATGAATGCAGGCAGCACCTTAATGCTTAAGCTCTCTTTGCTTTCACTGGTCCTGCTGTCTTGCATCGCTGCCATCATTATCAGCGTTATCATGGCGCGCGCACTGGGCCGCCTGGCGCAAATTCGCGACTCTATGCGTGCTATCAGCAGCGGTGATGCCGACCTCACCCAGCGTCTGCCCGATGAAGGCAGCGATGAGGTGTCGCAAATATCCAAAGCATTCAACCACTTTGTTGGCAACCTCGGCGGCATGATGCGCCAGATTCGTGATACCAGCCTGTCAGTCCATACGGCATCAAATGAAATCGCCGTAGGCAACCGCGACCTGTCGGAACGCACAGAATCTGCCGCCGCCAGCCTGCAGCAGACCGCGTCGTCGCTGGAAGAAATTACAGCCACCGTTGCCCAGTCGGCCGACTCGGCACGCCAGGCCGGCACTATTGCCGCCTCTGCCAGCGGCGCTGCAGAGCATGGCGGAGAGGTTGTCAATAAGGTACTTGGCACGATGAATGATATCGAAAAAGCGTCCGATAAAATCAGCGACATTATCAGCGTTATCGACGGCATTGCCTTTCAGACCAACATTCTGGCGCTTAACGCCGCCGTAGAAGCCGCGCGTGCAGGTGAGCAAGGTCGTGGATTCTCGGTTGTGGCAAGTGAAGTCCGAAGCCTCGCCCAGCGCTGTTCTTTAGCAGCAAAAGAAATAAAAGAGCTTATTGAAACCACTGTGGACAGCGTGCTGTCCGGTTCCTGTCAGGTCAAGGAAGCGAACGAGGCGATGAGCAATATCATCAGCAACGTTGCAAATGTCACGCACATCATGAAGGAAATCCAGGATACCACTACGGTACAGATGATGGGTATTAATGAAATCAACCAGGCCGTACATCAGCTTGATGGTCTGGTACAGCAGAACGCAGCGATGGTCGAAGAATCAGCCAGCGCGGCCTCTGCTCTGCAGGGCCAGGCTCAGGATATGACCGATATCATCGGACGTTTTCGCCTCGAAAAATAATAACAACAGGGAGCCTTGCGCTCCCACCTCCGCTCCGTCGCTTAACGCCATATAGCAATGCGGGCGGTTTTAACGTCACCGACGACAATCCACCCAGTGCCTGAACGGCGCCCTGTACCGTTGCGGATTAAAGAATTTCTCCATCCGACCGATAGCATAACTATAAGGGCTATCCCTGACGCTAACAGAAAGGACGACGCCAGACCACTGGCTGGGTAACACAAGGGAATAAGAAAATCATGCAACGAGAAGCAGCACATGAATAGTCCGACCAGCGCGCCACTTAGCGACAACATCAACAAATTAATGGTTCGCGTTCCACTCACAGAGAATGAGTTCAAAAAAATCAGCGCCCTGATTTACCAACGCGCCGGTATCGTGTTGGCAGACAACAAGCGGGATATGGTTTACAACCGCCTCACACGCCGCCTGCGCGCACTTAATCTGGACAGCTTCTCCCAGTATCTGGCACTGCTGGAAAGCCACGGTCGCAGCGACGAGTGGCAGGCTTTTATCAATGCCCTGACCACAAACCTGACCGCGTTTTACCGCGAGGCTTATCATTTCCCGATTCTTGCAGAGCACGCTCAGGCTCGTAAGGGTAACTACACAGTGTGGAGTACTGCCGCATCCACCGGCGAAGAGCCATGCTCAATTGCCATTACGCTTGATGAAGTATTGGGACGCAGCGTGGGTGGCCCACGCGTCTGGGCGACCGACATCGATACCGAAGTGCTGGAAACCGCTTCACGCGGTATTTATCGCCATCTGGATATTGCCAAGCTGACAGAAGCACAGAAAAAAAAGTATTTCCTGCGTGGTACCGGCAATCAGGAAGGCAAAGTACGGGTACGCCCGGAGCTGTTGTCTTCCATTCAGTACCAGCCGTTGAACCTGCTGGATGCGGAGTGGGACGTCCCCGGCCCGTTCGATGCTATTTTCTGTCGCAACGTCATGATTTACTTCGATAAGGAAACCCAGAGCAAAATTCTGCGTCGCTTCGCGGGCATGCTTAAAGAAGGCGGCATTTTGTTTGCCGGTCACTCTGAGCACGTCAGCCAATTGAGTAGCGAATTCTACCTGCGGGGCCAGTCCGTCTATGGGCTGACTAAGGACAAAAAATGAAAAAGATACAGGTATTGTGCGTTGACGATTCGGCTCTGATTCGCCAGCTCATGACTGAAATAGTAAACAGCCACACCGACATGGAAATGGTGGCAACGGCGCCTGATCCTCTCATTGCTCGCGATCTTATCAAGCAGCATAACCCGGACGTGCTGACGCTGGATGTCGAAATGCCGCGCATGGACGGCCTCGACTTCCTTGAGCGCCTGATGCGCCTGCGCCCGATGCCAGTCATTATGGTTTCTTCGCTGACCAGCAAAGGTTCGGAGATTACGCTTAACGCTCTGGAGCTCGGTGCGGTGGATTTCGTCACTAAGCCACAGCTCGGCCTGCGTGAAGGCATGTTGCACTACAGCGATGCCATTGCCGACAAAATTCGTGCGGCTTCACGCGCGCGCGTCTCGCGCCACGTACCAGGTGTTGCGCCAAAGCGCCTGACCGCGTCACCGATGGTCGGCAGCGAAAAAATCATCGCGATTGGTGCGTCAACCGGTGGTACCGAGGCGATTCGCCAGGTCCTGGTGCCGCTGCCGCCCACCAGCCCCGCACTTCTCATTACCCAACACATGCCGCCGGGCTTCACCCGCTCCTTTGCCGAACGCCTGAACAAACTGTGTCAGATTTCCGTCAAGGAAGCGGAAGACGGCGAGCGCGTAATGCCAGGTCATGCTTACATCGCACCGGGCGACATTCATATGGAGCTTGCGCGCAGCGGGGCAAACTACCACATCAAACTCAACGACGCGCCGCCAATGAACCGCCACCGCCCGTCGGTGGACATCCTGTTCCATTCGGTTGCCCGCACAGCCGGGAGCAACGCCGTGGGCGTCATTCTCACCGGTATGGGGAACGACGGCGCCGCAGGCCTGCTGGCCATGCGCAAAGCCGGTGCCAAAACGTTGGCGCAGAGTGAGAAAACCTGTGTGGTATTTGGTATGCCGCGCGAAGCGATTGCCGCAGGTGCAGCCTGCGACATCGTCGATTTGGATAATGTCAGCCAGAAGATGCTCAGTTGCGTCGTCGGGCAGGCACAACGCATTTAACTTACGGCGCTTTGCGCTACTGAACTGCAATTTTTTTACTGAGGTATTAAGAAATATGGCTGATAAGAACCTGCGCTTCCTGGTTGTTGATGACTTCGCCACTATGCGCCGTATCGTTCGTAACCTGTTAAAGGATCTTGGCTTTAACAATGTGGAAGAAGCAGAAGACGGCCAGGACGCGCTCAACAAACTGCGTGAATCCAAGTTCGACTTTGTGGTCAGCGACTGGAACATGCCGAACATGGATGGCCTGCAGCTGCTGTCTGAAATCCGTAAAGATTCTGCACTGGGCCAGATGCCTGTGCTGATGGTGACCGCCGAAGCGAAGAAAGAAAACATCATCGCTGCGGCACAGGCCGGTGCCAGCGGCTACGTGGTGAAACCCTTCACTGCTGCCACGCTGGAGGAAAAACTGGGAAAAATCTTCGAGAAGCTTGGGTGGTAAAATTCAATGGACGAAATGAAGACGGCCGAACCGGCCCTTAACGACATTATCTCACGTATCGGCAGCCTGACCAGGCTGCTGCGCGACAGCCTCAAAGAACTGGGGCTGGATCAAACCATTATTCAGGCGGCGGAAGCAATTCCCGATACCCGCGAGCGCCTGAGCTATGTGGTGAGTAAAACGTCGCAGGCGGCAGATACCGTGCTTAACTGCGTGGACGCCGCGCGTCCGTTACAGGACCATCTGCACGCCACAGCGGGCAATCTCACCCGCCGTTGGGACGCCTGGTTTGAAAACCCGGTGGAGCTCGCTGATGCCCGTGAACTGGTACAGGATACCCGCGGTTTTCTCAAAGAAACGCCGGATATTGCTGACCAAACCAACGGCAAGCTAATGGAAATCATGATGGCGCAGGACTTCCAGGATCTCACCGGTCAGGTCATCAAACGCATGATGGACATGATTCACGAGATTGAAAAAGAACTGATTCAGGTTCTGCTGGAAAATATCCCGGAATCGGCGCGCCCGGAGCCACAGCCTAAAAATAACGGCCTGATGAACGGCCCACAGATCGATAGCACGCGCGCTGGCGTTGTCGCCAGTCAGGATCAGGTGGATGACTTACTGGATAGCCTCGGTTTTTAAGCCACGCTTCACCGTCACACTTTGCCAGCCGCCCGGTTTTTAATAACCGCGGCGCTGGCTACCTTCTCATTTCTCCCTCTTTTTAGCGGGTCAATAGCCGCTATCAGTGAAAAAGCGCCCAAAAGCGACGTGTTATCGCCGCATGAGTTTGCGCAAATTTTGGCATTCTACTCAGCCTGAAACTCCCAAATTAACTAACAGCACTGATGAGCGCCCGTGTCTGAAGAAAGCGACCAGGAAAAAACAGAAGACCCCACACCCACACGACGAGAGAAAGCGCGAAAAGACGGGCAAATTCCCCGTTCCAAAGAGCTGACCTCGTTGTTGATGCTGGTTGCTGGTTGGGGCCTGTTGTGGACCGTGGGCCGCTACATGGGGCGCGACCTTGGGATGATGTTGCAGGACGGGTTGAACTTCGACCACAGCATCATTAACGACCAGAAACTGATGCTTCGCCAGGTGGGGCGTCTGATTATCAGTGCAGTCAGCACACTGGTGCCACTGATGATGGGGCTGGTGCTGGTGGCACTCGGTTCACCGGTATTGCTGGGCGGCCTGCACTTTAGCAGCAAACCGTTCAAACCCGACTTTAAGAAACTGAACCCGCTGCCGGGCATCAAGCGCATGTTTTCCAAACAGCTCTTGTCAGAAATGCTCAAGGCGGTACTGAAAGTGACGCTGGTGGCGACCACCTGTGGACTGTATCTGTGGGGCAACTGGGCCAGCATGATGCGCCTGCTCAACGAAACACCTATTACCGCCATTGGTAATGCGCTGTCGATATTAGCAGGTTGTATGTTGCTGATTATTTTGAGTCTTATCCCCATGGTGGGCTACGACGTGTTCTATCAGATTACCAGTAACCTGAAAAAGCTGCGTATGACGCGCCAGGAAATCCGCGACGAATTTAAGCAACAGGAAGGCGACCCGCACGTTAAAGGGCGCATCCGACAGCAACAACGCGCCGCCGCCCAGCGCCGCATGATGAGCGACGTGCCCACCGCCGACGTTATCGTCAATAACCCGACGCACTACTCGGTGGCGCTGAAGTACGAAGAAGGGTCAATGGCCGCGCCAAAAGTGGTGGCCAAAGGCGCGGGCGCAATTGCACTACGCATTCGCGAACTGGGTGCAGAGCACCGGGTTCCGATGCTCGAAGCACCGCCGCTGGCGCGTGCGCTCTACAAACACAGCGAAATCGGCCAGCCAATTCCGACTGCGCTCTACAGTGCGGTAGCGGAAGTGCTGGCCTGGGTTTATGGCCTGCGCCGCTGGCGTAAAGAAGGCGGGCTTATCCCGCGCAAACCAAAGAATATTTCGGTCCCTGCTGAACTGGACTTTGCACGAGAGAGTAAACACTGATGGCAAATCTCGCCACAAAGCTACGCTTACCTAACTTTAAAGAGACCCAGTGGCAAATACTGGCAGGTCCTGTCCTCATCATGCTGATTCTGGCCATGATGGTGCTGCCGCTGCCTGCCTTTATGCTGGACCTGTTCTTTACCTTCAACATCGTCCTGTCGCTGATGATCCTGATGGTGGCGATGTTTACTCAGCGCACGCTGGAGTTTGCGGCGTTCCCGACCATCCTGCTGTTCTCCACACTACTACGACTTGCGCTCAACGTTGCGTCTACGCGTATCATCCTGATGGAAGGCCACACCGGCTCCTCTGCGGCAGGTCACGTGGTAGAGGCCTTTGGCCACTTCCTGGTGGGTGGGAACTTCGCTATCGGTATCGTGGTGTTTGCCATCCTGGTCGTCATTAACTTCATGGTTATCACCAAGGGTGCGGGCCGTATCGCTGAAGTAGGTGCGCGCTTTACGCTGGACGGGATGCCCGGTAAGCAGATGGCAATTGACGCCGACCTCAACGCTGGCCTGATTGGCGAAGACGAGGCCAAACGCCGCCGTACTGAAGTCACGCAGGAATCAGACTTCTACGGTTCAATGGACGGTGCCAGTAAGTTTGTGCGCGGTGACGCCATCGCCGGTATCCTGATTCTGGTCATTGAAATCATCGGTGGTCTGCTGGTGGGCATGCTGAGCCACAGCATGTCGTTTGGGCAGGCGGGCGAAACCTACGTTCTGCTGGCTATCGGTGACGGTCTGGTAGCCCAGATCCCGGCGCTGATTATCTCCACTGCTGCCGGTGTTATCGTGACCCGCGTCTCCAACGAGCAGAACGTTGGTGACCAGATGTTCAGCCAGCTTTTCAGCAACCCGAAAGTGATGGTGTTGGCAGCTGGCGTTATCGGTCTGCTGGGTCTGATTCCGGGCATGCCGAACTTTGTGTTCCTGCTCTTTACCGCAGCCCTACTGGGCCTGGCGTGGTACATGCGCGGTGAGCAGGACAAAGAGGGCAAAAAACCGGGTGCGAGTGCCGACGGCAACGTCGACGGCGATCCCATCAAGAAAGAATCGCTTCAGGCAAGCGAAGCGACCTGGCAGGATGTGCAGTTTGAAGACATGCTCGGCCTGGAAGTGGGCTACCGCCTGATTCCCATGGTTGACGGCGCACAAAGCGGTGAACTGCTGGGCCGTATCCGGGGCAGCCGTAAAAAGTTTGCTCAGGACATGGGCTTCCTGCCGCCGGTCGTCCACATCCGCGATAACCTCGACCTGCCACCAACCCATTACCGTATTCTGCTCAAAGGCGTGGAGATTGGTAGCGGCGAAACCCAGCCTGAGCGCTGGATGGCGATTAACCCCGGTAACGCGGTTGGCGACCTCGACGGCCAGCCGTGCCAGGAACCGGCTTTCGGCCTTGAAGCCGTATGGATTGACGAAGTGCTGCGCGAACAGGCACAGGTTCAGGGCTACACCGTGGTGGATGCCAGCACGGTGATGGCAACCCACCTCAACCATTTGATTGCCATGAACGCCAGCGACCTGTTTGGCCGCCAGGAAACCCAGCAGTTGCTCGACCGCATCACCAAAGATATGCCGAAGCTGACGGAAGACCTGATCCCGGGCACCATCAGCCTGACCGTGCTGCATAAAGTGTTGCAGAACCTGCTGTCCGAGCGCGTGTCTATTCGTGATATGCGTTCTATTATTGAAGCCCTGGCTGAACATGCCCCAGGCCAGACGGATCCGGACGAACTGACTGCGCTGGTGCGTGTGAAACTGGGT
>JALAGK010000422.1 GCA_022712475.1 Enterobacteriaceae bacterium | reverse complement strand
GCTTTTCAGCGAGGCCTTGTAATTCGTGGTGCCCGGACCCGGAATCGAACCAGGGACACGCGGATTTTCAATCCGCTGCTCTACCGACTGAGCTATCCGGGCAACGGGGCGCATTAAACCGTAAAGCGCCGCAAGCGTCAATGACTTTATCAAGAAGGTCACGCGTTTGCCGCAATTATGCACAATGCTGGGGTGCTGTGCCTTGCACCAGGTGGTGAAAACTGCCAGAATCGGCCAAATTTTGAGTTATTCCTTATCACGGACAGCGCACCATGACCCGACATATTCCACAGACTGAGATTTTCTTGCGTCGATTCGGTCGGTCTTGCGTGTTCTCACACCTCTGCTCTCTTTTGCTCACCATGCGGTGAGGCAACTCAGGCTCGCTGCAGGACAGCAGTAAAACCAGACGTGTTCTGTTTTTACTGATGTCTGGCGGTCGCAGCTGGTTACCAGTCGGCCTTTCCTGACCTGCACCTGGCGTTTGTGCGCCAGTATTTGTGCCAGTGGCACTCCTTTATCCTTGTTTGTCGGGGGATTTGGATTAGTGAAATCGTTATATATTGCCGCGAGCCATACGCTGCATACTGTACTCACCACACATCGCTGCGTTGTCGGGCTGGATGAGACGGACTTTACTGATGTTGCCGCAGTCGTGGTGTCGCAGGCCGACAGCCGCAGCGGTATTCTCACCTTGTTGCAGCGTACCGGCTTTAAGCTGCCAGTCTTCCTTTATAGTGAGCAGCCGCAGGCGCTGCCTGCGGGCATTAAAGCCGTGATAGCCGGTGCAGAGCAGGACTTTCTGGCGCTTGAAGCTGCCGCGTGTGAATACGAGTCGGCGCTGTTGCCGCCGTTTTTTGACACACTCTATCAGTATGTTGCGATGCGTAACGACACCTTTGCTTGCCCGGGACACCAGCACGGTGAGTTTTTCAAAAAGCATCCCGCCGGGCGCTGGTTTTATGATTTTTTTGGCGAGAACATCTTTCGTGCTGATATGTGTAACGCCGACGTGAAGCTGGGTGATTTGCTTATCCACGAAGGTTCGGCCAAAGACGCACAAAAATTTGCCGCAAAGGTGTTTAACGCCGACAAAACCTGGTTTGTGCTTAACGGCACCTCGGCTGCCAATAAAGTGGTGACTAACGCGCTGCTGACGCGCGGCGATCTGGTACTGTTTGACCGTAACAACCATAAGTCCAATCACCACGGTGCGCTGTTGCAGGCCGGAGCGACGCCGGTGTATCTGGAAACGGCGCGTAACCCGTTTGGTTTTATCGGCGGCATTGACAGCCACTGCTTTGATGAAACCTGGATTCGTGAGCGTATCCGCGAGGTTGCTCCAGAGCGTGCGGACGTACCGCGGCCATTTCGCCTGGCTATCATCCAGCTTGGCACCTACGACGGCACCGTCTATAACGCGCGCCGGGTTGTGGATGCTATCGGCCCGCTGTGCGACTACATTTTGTTTGACTCCGCGTGGGTGGGCTACGAGCAATTTATTCCGCTGATGGCCGACTGTTCGCCGTTGTTGCTGGATCTTAATGAAAATGATCCGGGAATTTTTGTCACCCAGTCGGTGCACAAGCAGCAGGCGGGTTTCTCGCAGGCTTCGCAAATCCATAAAAAGGACGATCATATTCGCGGTCAGGCGCGCTTTTGCCCCTACAAGCGTCTCAATAACGCGTTTATGCTGCATGCGTCCACCAGCCCGTTTTACCCACTGTTTGCCTCACTGGATGTGAATGCCAAAATTCACGAAGGGGAGAGCGGACGCCGCCTGTGGGCTGAATGTGTTGAGCTTGGCATTGAGGTGCGCAAGGCGATTCTCGCTAACTGCCGCATGATTAAACCCTTTATTCCTGCCGAGGTCGCGGGCCGACCGTGGCAGGATAGTCCGACAGAAATGATTGCCGTGGAGCGCCGCTTTTTTAACTTTGAGCCTGATGCCAAATGGCACGGGTTTAGCGGTTATGGGCGCGATGAATACATGGTCGATCCGTGCAAGCTGCTGCTGACCACGCCGGGCATTGATGCCGAAACCGGCGAATACGCAGAGTTTGGCGTACCCGCGGCTATCCTTGCTCATTACCTGCGTGAAAACGGCGTCGTGCCGGAAAAATCAGATCTTAACTCGATCCTGTTTTTACTTACGCCTGCTGAAACGCCGCACAAGATGGCCCACCTGGTGGCGATGCTTGCGCAGTTTGAACAGCATATTGAAAACAACACGCCGCTCAGTGAAGTGCTGCCGAGCGTGTGGCAGAAATATCCGCTGCGCTATAAAAACTACACTCTGCGCAAGCTGTGCCAGGAAATGCATGACCTGTACGTTGGATTTAACGTGAAGGACTTGCAAAAGGCGATGTTCCGCCAGGAGAGCCTGCCGCCGGTCGCGATGAACCCGCAGGATGCCCACAGCGAGTTTATTCGCGGTAACGTTGAGCTTGTCGCTATATCACAGGCACACGGTCGCATTGCGGCAGAAGGCGCGCTGCCGTATCCGCCGGGCGTGCTGTGTGTGGTGCCTGGTGAGCGCTGGGGGGGCGCTGTGCAGCATTATTTTCTGGCGCTTGAAGAGGGCATCAATTTGCTGCCGGGGTTTTCGCCGGAACTACAGGGCGTATACATCCAGACCGATGCTGATGGCATCAGGCGTTTATATGGCAATGTGATAATCGAGCACTGAAGCTTGCCTGCGCCGCACGCGGCGGCGCAGGTGACCTTTAATTTGCCCGGCGATAGCTGCGCTGGGCGTTATTGACCTTTTGCAGGTAGCGGCGCGATTCGGCGGAGGGGTGGCGTGTGGTTAACGTTTGATACAAATCGCCCGGTTCCATGCTGTTGATAATAGCGAAAGCGCGGTTTTTATCGCTGTTGAACACTCGCAACACGCTGCCTGCACCGCCGTTATAGGCGGTGATAACCGCATAGCGGCGTGAGGTTGGGTTATTGATGCCGGACAGATACACATTGCCAAGTATCGCCAGGTAGGCGGTACCGGTGTCAATGTTACTGGCTGGGTCAAAGAGGTAGCTGCGGCTTGGTTTACCGCTCTTGCCCTGGGAGCGGAACACGTCCACACCGGCAGTATGCTGTACCACTTGCATCAGGCCCAGCGCGTCCGCATGGCTTACGGCATATGGGTTAAAGCTCGACTCTGTTTCCATAATTGCCAGAATCAGCGACTCATCCACGCCATATTTATTAGACGCCTGACGCACCATTGGCAGGAATTTATGCGCACGTTTGTTGAGGTGGTTCGGCACCAGATTGAGTGTGATGCTGTAAATCACATGTATCCCGCTGGTGCGCTTTTTCAGGCGGTTTTGCAGCAGCCAGTCGGCAAAACGTCCGGCGCGCCACTCCCAGCGAATCGCCTCGCCGGTGTTGTCCACCACCTGACCGTACAAGAATGGCTCTTTAGAGATGTGAATATCGTCGGCGTCGGAATACAGGTCGATGCTGCCAGGGTCGTCGCCCATCAGTAAGGTCAGAATAATCGCCTGACGCAGGCGCGCCTGCGGATCGGTACCGGCAATAGTCTCAATGGTGATGGTCCCGGCCTCGAAGTTTATGTGGCTGCGGGTCTGGTAGCCGTCGGTATATTTTACGTAGTCTTTGGGGCCGGCAATAAGCACTTCATTAAAGCCCCAGATGTTTTCAATGTTGTGGGCAAACTGGCCCATCAGGATGTCAAAACCGTTGGTGTCCTTTACCCATGCTTCGTTGTAGTTATCCTTTTTTTTACCGGAGCAGGAAATAAGCAACGGTACTACCAGCGCCAGCGCGAAAAGTTTTTTCATGTTTTAGGAAATGCGAGTCAGTTTAGTCACAGGGGCGCAGGTGCGATGAGCGTGCCGCCCTGTTTGCGTAAAGTCACGGCTGTGGGCGGCGTTAGCATCAGGCACTTACTTTTCTGGCGGCGTATAGCCTTCGATATGAACGTCTTTTTTCTCGAACAGGAAATCAACCATCGCCTGCTCCAGCAGTTTGCGGTGCTCCGGGTTCATCATACTGAGTTTTTTCTCGTTGATGAGCATGGTCTGGCGGGTCTGCCACAGCGCCCAGGCTTCTTTAGATATCTCGTTGTAAATGCGCTTACCCAGTTCGCCTGGATAGAGCTGAAAATCCTGGCCTTCGGCGTCTCGCTGCAGGTAAGTACAAAAAATGGTTCGGCTCATTAGGAATCCTCGTTAAATGGCGAAGCCGGGGTGCTTACCGGTTCGCTGCGTAACTGTTGCAACAGGCGCTCGACAGGAGCGGCCAGACCGACTGACGGCGGCCGGGCTAAGTTATACCAGAGACCTGTGCCCTCATCCATGCAGGCCCCTGTGCTGGACACAGAAAGCCACATTGGTACGATGTCCAGGTGGAAATGGCTGAACGTGTGGCGAAACGCATTAAGCTGTGTGAGCGCAGGCGCAATGCCGCGCGCGTTTAGCCACTCGCGTAGCGCGTCCTCGGACTCAAATTGTGGAAAGCAAAACAGCCCGCCCCATAGTCCGCTCGGTGGACGCTGGGCGAGAAACACTTCGTCACCGTGCTGCATTAAAAGAAAATAACCCGTGCGCTCAGGCAGCGTCTGCTTTGGCTTTTTGCCCGGATATTGTGCCCAACTGCCCTGGGCATAGGCTTCGCAGCCGTTATTGAGCGGGCACAGTTCGCATTTAGGGCGTGAGCGGGTGCAAACCATCGCACCGAGATCCATCATCGCCTGGTTAAATCGCTCCACACCTTTTGCAGGTGTGACGTCCTCACTGATTTGCCACAGGCGTTTTTCCACCTCTTTTTTGCCCGGCCAGCCAGACACGGCATACGCGCGCGCCAGCACGCGCTTCACGTTGCCATCAAGGATAGGATAATGTTGGCCAAGCGCCAGAGAAAGGATGGCGCCTGCCGTTGAACGGCCTACGCCAGGCAGTGCCGCGACGTCATCAAAGGTTTGCGGAAACACGCCGCCATGAAGTGTTGCTACCTGCTGTGCAGCCTTATGCAGATTGCGCGCACGCGCATAGTAGCCAAGGCCGGTCCACAGATGCAGCACCTCGTCGAGCGGTGCGTTGGCAAGGTCGGTGACGGTGGGAAAGCGCGCCATAAAGCGTTCGAAATAGGGAATGACGGTGGTGACCTGCGTTTGTTGCAGCATCACCTCAGACAACCATACTTTATAAGGCGTTTTTTCCAGCTGCCAGGGCAGGGTTTTACGGCCATATTTGTCGTACCAGTCCAGAACCTGGTGTGAAAACTGCTGCGCTTGCATCATCAACGCGTGGCATCCTGCTTGAAATCGTCAGGGACGAGATTCCAGCACAGACGCCATACGCTGTAAACCGGAACTTTCCTTGCTTGCATCCCGGGACTAACTTTGGATAATGCCCGTTTTCCTCATCTATTGACTCAGGCAGATTAAAGACATGAACAACGACGTCGTCTCACCGGAATTTGATGAAAACGGCCGCGTACTGCGCCGTATTCGCAGTTTCGTTCGCCGCCAGGGGCGACTGACTAAAGGTCAGCAGCACGCGCTGGATAACTTCTGGCCGGTGATGGGCGTTGAGTTTTCGCCTGAGCCTCTCGATTTGCCTGCGCTGTTTGGCCGCGAAGCGCCAGTGACGCTGGAAATTGGCTTCGGTATGGGCGCATCGCTGGTGACCATGGCGCAGGCCAACGCGCACCAGAACTTCCTCGGTATTGAAGTTCACTCACCGGGCGTGGGCGCTTGTCTGCTTGCTGCCCACGAAGCGGGCGTGGAAAACCTGCGTGTGATGTGCCATGACGCCGTTGAAGTGCTCGACTCAATGATTCCTGACAATTCTCAGAACATGGTGCAGCTGTTTTTCCCTGACCCGTGGCACAAAGCGCGCCATAATAAACGCCGTATCGTTCAGGTGCCGTTTGCGGAGCTGGTGAAACGTAAGCTCAAGCAGGGTGGTGTGTTCCATATGGCGACTGACTGGGAACCTTATGCCGAACATATGCTCGAAGTGATGAGCTCCATTGAGGGTTACAGCAATCTGTCGCAGAGCGGCGATTACGTACCGCGCCCACAATCGCGCCCGGTAACCAAGTTTGAACAGCGTGGCCATCGTCTTGGTCACGGTGTATGGGATTTAATGTTCGAGAGGGTGAAATAATGGCGAAGAATCGCAGCCAGCGTTTGCGTAAAAAGATGCACATTGACGAGTTCCAGGAAATTGGTTTCTCGGTGGCATGGCGTTTCCCACAGGGCACGTCTGAAGAGCAAATCGACAAAACAGTAGATGACCTCATCAACGAAGTCATTGAACCAAACGGTCTGGCCTTTGACGGCAGCGGTTATCTCGAATGGGAAGGTCTGGTGTGCACGCAGGAAGTGGGGAAATGCACCGAGGAGCACCAGGCACTGGTGCGCAAATGGCTCGAAGATCGCAAGTTTGAAGACGTTCGTCTGAGCGATTTATTCGACGTCTGGTGGGACTGATTTCCCTGCATGCAGGTTAATGGATGAACGGGAGTGGCTATGATGCGTAAGTTACTGTTGGGCGCGTTGCTGGTGACGGCGGCGCAGGCTCAGGCGGACTATCAGTGCAGCGTGACCCCGCGGGATGATGTGGTTATCAACCCGCAAACGGTACAGGTTGTTGGCGAAAACGGCAATCTGGTGATGGCACCGGATGGCAGTGTACAGTTTAACGGCCAGGCAAAGACCCTGACGCCAGCACAGCGCGAGCAAGCGCAGGACTACCAGCAGGCATTGCGCGATGCGCTGCCGTGGATTGACGATGGTGCGCGTTCACGCGTCGAAAAGGGCCGTATTGCGCTGGACAAGATTGTGACTGAGCAGGTAGGTGAGAGCAGCAATCTGCGCAAGCGCCTGACCCAGCTTGATTCACAACTTAAGACCCAGATGAACCGTATTATCGAGCGTCGTCAGGATGGCCTGACTTTCCACTATAAAGCCATCGACCAGGTGCGTGCCGACGGCCAGAAGCTGGTAAACCAGGCGATGGGCGGCATTTTGCAGGATAGCATTAACGAGATGGGCGCGAAGGCAATAACCTCTGGCGGTGGCAACCCGCTCCAGGGCGTGCTGGGCAATCTCGGCGGCCTGCAAACGGCAATCCAGAAAGAGTGGAAGAACCAGGAAAAAGATTTCCAGCAGTTTGGTAAAGACGTGTGTAGCCGTGTGGTGTCCCTTGAGGACCAACGCAAAGCGCTGGTGAGTGGACTTAAGTAAACGTGCTTGCTGTATGATAAAAACCGGTCGTTGACCGGTTTTTTTATGCACAGGATATCAGTCGTAGAGGTGCTGGCTGAATGAGGGACTCTGTACATAACCCCGGACTGAGCAGCCAGTTAGCCATCAATAAGTCGTTTAAATAGCAGTTGTTGTACAGTCTGGCGCTGAGCCAGGAAAAGATAAAGCCAGGAAGCCGCCTTGAAGAAACGGCTTTAAAGGCAAGTTATTCAGCGAGGAACAGCTCCAGCAGAGAGTTCAGGAACAGCTTCCCGTGCTCGGTAATTTGCCAGTGGGTAGCGGTTTCGGTGAGATAACCTTTGGCGATGGCCTCGTCCAGCTGTGGGCGAATCAGTGCTTCATCAAGACCGGTATAGCGCACGAACTCTTCGCGCGGCGCAGCTTCAAGCAGGCGCAGACGGTTCATAAAGAACTCAAATGGCTTGTCGCTCGCTTCTACGTCGTGCTGGCGCTCGAGATAGTTGCCCTGCATATAGCCACGCGGATGGCGGGTTTTAGCCGTGCGCAGAATACGCCCATCCGGGAAGGTAATTTTGCCGTGGGCACCACAGCCGATGCCCAGATAATCACCAAAACGCCAGTAGTTAAGGTTGTGCTGGCACTGAAACCCCGGTTTTGCGTAGGCCGAGGTTTCATACTGCTGATAGCCCGCTTGCGTCAGTAGCTGGTGCCCGCGATCGAAAATATCCCACAGCGCGTCGTCGTCCGGCAGTATCGGCGGGCGTGAGCCAAACAGCGTATTGGGCTCGATAGTCAACTGATACCACGACAGATGCGGGGGATTGAGTTCGATGGCCTGACGCAGGTCGTCCAGCGCGTCGTCCGGCGTCTGGTCTGGCAGGCCGTGCATTAAATCAAGATTAAAGCTGCGCAGATGAAGCCCGGTTGCCAGCCTTGCCGCACGCTTTGCTTCTTCAGGCCCGTGAATACGCCCAAGGCGCTGCAGCTTTGGTTCGCTGAAGCTCTGCACACCGATGGAAATGCGGTTCACGCCAGCGCGCTGATAATCGCTAAAACGGTCTGCCTCAACGGTACCGGGGTTGGCTTCCATTGTGATTTCTGCATCAGATGCAAGCGTAAGGCGGGCGCGAACGCCGTCTAGCAGTGCCTGCATTGCCGGGCCTGACAGCAGACTTGGCGTGCCGCCACCGATAAAAATGGTGTTTATCTCCCGACCCTGAGCGTAAACCACATCCTTTTCCAGGTCGCAAAGCAGGTGCTGTACGTAGTCGTCATGCGGCACCTCGCCCTTTAGCGCATGTGAGTTAAAGTCGCAATAAGGGCACTTTTGCACGCACCAGGGAATGTGGATGTAAAGGCTCAGAGGTGGGAGCTTAACCATTGCGCATCGCTTCCATCAACAGTTTGAGTGCCTGGCCGCGATGAGACTGACCGCGTTTCTCATCACGGGTCATTTCTGCAGCGGTTTTACCTTCAGACGGCACATAGAATATCGGATCGTAACCAAAACCGCCTTCGCCTGCGGCTGTGTGGGTGATTTCACCCGCCCAACTGCCGTGGCATACCAGTGGCGTGGGATCGTCTGCATGGCGCAGGTAGACCAGTACGCAGTGGAATTGCGCCTGGCGCTCGCCATCTGGCACGTTCTCCAGCGCAGTTAGCAGCTTTTCCAGGTTCTGTTGATCGCTGGCGTCAGCGCCTGCGTAGCGGGCGGAATAAATCCCAGGGGCACCGCCAAGAGCGTCTACCGCAAGGCCCGAATCATCGGCGATAGCGGGCAGGCCGGTGACCTGTGCCGCGTGGCGCGCTTTCAAAATGGCGTTTTCAATAAACGTAAGACCGGTTTCTTCGGCGGAATCGACACCGAGTTCGGTTTGTGCAACTACATCGAGGCCAAAGCCTTCCAGCAGGTCGGCGAGTTCACGCACTTTACCGGCGTTGCCGGTAGCAAGCACAACTTTTTGCATAACGAAATCCTGTTGGATGATATCCGGTTCAGCGCCGCCTGTTGGGCGGCGGTTTGTTAGGGGACAATCAGTTCCGCGACGGAGGTCGGGATTTGCTGCGGATTAATGATTTTTACCTGTTTATGGCGGCCCAGTTCGCCTTTTTCAATCACGACCTGGCCTTTGGCTACGCGAAACTGCTTTGCCAGGAACTTCACCAGATGGGCGTTGGCCTGGCCATCAACTGGCGGTGCGGTAATGGCGACTTTGAGTTCGTCGCCATGTACACCCACCAGCGCATCACGGCTGGCTTTGGGCTGGATGTAAAGCCGTAGCACCAGACCATCTGCGGTTTCACTGACTGCACTCACAGCAGATACCACAGCCCCGGGAACAGATCCATGCCAAGGTAGTTCAGCAGATACAGTACCAGAATCACGCCCATGCCGGAGAAATCGATTCCGCCCATTGCCGGCAGAATGCGGCGAATTGGTGCCATTAGCGGCTCGGTCATTTGCATCAGCACATAGTCAAACGGACTGCGACCCTGGCTTACCCAGCTCATAATGGCGCGGATAATCACCATCCAGAAGATAAGCGTACCGGCGGCTTTGAGTAGCGAGAGCAGGCCAACCAGCAGGTTCATTGGGTCAAGCGACAGGCTGCCGGTTTGAATCAGCAGCAAAATAGGGTACTTGAGCGTGGTGAGCACAAACGCCAGCAGCAGCGATGCGCTGTCAATCGGGCCCATTGATGGGATTATCCGGCGCAGTGGCCCGATAATTGGCTGGGTGATTTTCACAATAAACTGTGAGAACGGATTGTAAAAATCACAGCGCGACCACTGCATCCAGATGCGCAGCAGTAACACCATGACGTACAGGTCGATAAGCGTTTTGACCAGAAAAGTCAGGGTCAGCATGATGTTCCTCAGTTCTTATTGTTACAGGCGCGGCGGTGTATTGCGCGCCCCGAAAATGGCGGTTCCAATGCGCACCATGGTGCTGCCGGCGGCAATCGCGGCGTCCATGTCATCAGTCATGCCCAGAGATAACGTATCCACCCCAGGATAACGGGATTTCAGCCGTGTAAATGCTACAGCCATTTGGCTTGCGACGGCAAACTGGCGTTGCCAGTCACTTTCCGGTGCCGGAATGGCCATCAGACCGCGCAGGCACAAGCCTGGAAGCTCAACAACCTGGGCTGCCAGCGCGTCCAGGTCCTCAGGCGCAATGCCCGATTTGCTTTGCTCATCGCTGATGTTTATCTGGATAAGCACGTTCAGTGGTGCCATGCCCGCTGGACGCTGCTCGCTCAGACGCGTGGCAATACGCAGGCGGTCTACGGTATGGCACCAGTCAAAATGCTCGGCTACAAGGCGGCTTTTATTGGACTGTAACGGGCCAATAAAGTGCCACGTCAGCCCGCTGATGCCTGCCTCCCTAAAGTGCTGGATTTTCTCCACACCTTCCTGAACGTAGTTTTCACCAAAGGCCCGCTGGCCTGCGGCAATGGCCTCTTCGAGCGCGCTCACAGGTTTGGTTTTGCTCACTGCAAGCAGAGTAACTTCTTCTGGAAGACGGCCGCAGCGCTGGGCTGCCGCTGAAATTTGACGCTGTATCTGCGCTATGTTGTGGGCAATGTTGCTCATTGATGCCGGAATGCCGTAAATGGAAGAAATCGTGGCCCTTAGTGTAAAGCATTATGTCTCGGATCTACACCTGTGTACGGGTGAACCCGCACGTTGGCGCAGGCAAGGGAGTATTGAGATGATCCCCGGTAAGGCTCCTGAACCAGAGCCGCTATTACAGGCCTGGCTGAGCCAGGCGCAGCGCACACAGTTTGATGCCAGCGGCCAGCTTGATTTTGCCGTGGTACTCAGTGACGGGCAGCGCCTGCGCGCTAATGCGTTTCGCCAGCGGCAGGGCGTGTCTCTGGCGCTTCGGCTGTTGCCGGTAAGCCCACCGCAACTGAGCCAGCTTGATGTACCGGCGCGGGTGCCTGCGCTGCTTGAAAGCCAGGGCGGGTTACTGTTAGTGACAGGCGCTACCGGTAGCGGGAAATCCACCACGCTTGCGGCAATGGTGGATTTTATCAACCTCCATCACGCGCGACATATTTTGACGCTTGAGGATCCTATCGAGTTTGTTCACACCTCACGTAGTTCGCTGGTACAGCAGC
This sequence comes from Enterobacteriaceae bacterium, assembly GCA_022712475.1. GTDB lineage: Bacteria > Pseudomonadota > Gammaproteobacteria > Enterobacterales > Enterobacteriaceae > Tenebrionibacter. The sequence goes on along the minus strand of JALAGK010000422.1, from coordinate 3,736 downwards.
GTGAGGTTGGTCAACATTGCGCGAGTTTTAGTGAGGGGCTGCGTGGCGCACTGCGTGAGGACCCCGATGTGATATTGCTGGGTGAGCTACGAGATGAAATGACAATTCGCCTTGCTCTTACTGCAGCCGATACTGGGCACCTGGTCCTGGCAACATTACACGCGTGCGGGGCACCACAGGCGATAGAGCGTTTACTGGACAGCTTCCCGGCGGATGAACAAAATCGGGTACGTGCACAGCTTGCAAGCAGTCTGCGTGCGGTTCTGGCGCAAAAGCTGGTTACAGCGCATGATGGTGGACGCGTGGCACTGTACGAAATTATGGTCAATACGCCAGCGGTAGCAAATCTGATACGCGAAGGTAAATTGCACCAGCTGGCTGGTGTGCTGCAGACCGGGCAGTACTGCGGTATGCAGACATTTGCACAAAGTCTTGAGCAGCGCAGGCAGCAGGGCTTGGTAGGCGAAGGGCAGAGGCAATCTAAGGCGAACGTTCTCTGCGACTGTCGGGGAACAAATGACAACCAATAACTGGCATAATTGAGCCTGAACATAACGTTAAATGAGACGATAAACCCGATGTACCACATTTGTAAGGCGAATGAGCGCGACTACGACGAGTTGACTCAAATCTGGGAGGACTCGGTCAGGGCGACGCATCACTTCCTTTCTGAAGACGATATTGCTGCACTGCGTCCCTTGCTGCGTGAGTGCTATATGCCTGCCCTGGCGGTTTCAGTATGCCGCAGTGCGGATGGTGCGGCGCTCGGATTTATGGGCACTGGCGAAGGGCGGTTGGAAATGCTGTTTGTCGCCCCAGCTCACTTTGGTTGCGGTGTTGGCAGCGCGTTATTAACTGAGGCGATAGCTCACGCTGGCGTGTGTGAGCTGGACGTGAACGAGCAAAACCCGGGGGCAAGCGCGTTTTACCAGCGTCTGGGCTTTGAAGTGGTCGGACGCTCGCCGCTTGATGGCGAAGGTCGCCCGTTCCCCCTGTTGCATATGCGATTAAAGCAAAATCAGGTTTGAGGCGTGCTTTGCCACCGCGTAGCCAGTCTGGATATACACTGATGTAGGTTGCGCCAGTTATTTGAGCCGTTTTTTGAGCGTGACAACGGCTGGCGAGCAGAAAGTCGCATGACGGACGAGGCCTGGTTTGTTTAGCCCAACACTCAGGGATGGGCTTCAAACCAGCTTTCAAGAATGACCACCGCAGAGGCAGAATCCACGCTGCCTTTATCCAGCGCGCGAAAGCCGCCGCGGCTAAACAGGTCGGCGCGAGCTTCCACGGTGCTTAGCCGCTCGTCATGTAACAAAACCTGCACACCAAAGCGGCCGTGTATACGGTTGGCAAATTTGCGCGCACGTGCGGTCAGTGGCTGTTCACTGCCGTCCATATTGAGTGGCAACCCAACAATAACCTCGTCCGGCTGCCATTCTGTTAACAGGCGCTCTATTTTTGCCCAGTCTGGCGTCCCGTCCTGCGCTTTCAGTGCCGCCAGTGGACGCGCTGTACCCGTGATGCGCTGTCCAATAGCAACACCAATGCTTTTTGTACCAAAATCAAACGCCAGCAGCGTGCCTGTTGTCATTACGCATGTCCTGCTTCGCCCGTCATGGCGAAAATATCGATACCGATAAGCTTTGCCGCTTCCCGCCAGCGCTCAGAGATGGGTGTGTTGAACAGAATTTTCAGGGAGGCGGGCGCGGTAAGCCAGGCATTGTCCAATAGTTCCTGCTCAAGCTGGCCTTCTTCCCAGGAGGCGTAGCCGAGTGCGACCAGCACATTGCTGGTCTGCTTTTGGGTTCCTAATGTTTCCAGTACTTCTCGTGAGGTCGTTATCACGGTGTCATCACAGATGCAGATACTGGAGTCAAACGTATTGGGAGGGCTGTGAAGAATAAAGCCACGGTCTTCTGCCAGCGGGCCGCCGACAAATACGGGTTTGTCGAGCCGGATTGTCTCGTCGCGGTTTTCTGGCGTAATTTTTAGTTTTTCCAGAACGCCCTCAATCGTAAGACTGTCCAGCGGCTTATTGATGATAAGGCCCATTGCACCGTCGCTGTTGTGTTCGCAAATGTACACAACCGAGCGTCGGAACAACGGGTCTTGCAGTGAGGGCATCGCAATTAAAAAGTGATGTTGTAAATTCATTATCAGAAGTCGTGTCCCGGTTAAAAATGCCAGCAGCCAGGTGGCAGCTGTTATCTGGACAAATACACCGCGACAGCATATCGCTGGCGCGGCGCTACGTGTGGCGCCGTTATTGATGAGACTCATTCTGGCTGGCGCTCAGTCTGTTATTTTGCCAGTCGTTTTTCGATGGCATCCATCAACATGCCTGTGATGGAAACCGGGAAGGCAGCTTCAATTTCGCGCACACAGGTTGGGCTGGTAACGTTCACTTCTGTCAGTCTGTCACCAATGATATCCAGACCAACGAAAATGAGGCCTTTTGCTTTCAGCATAGGGGCAACGCGACGTGCAATCGCCCAGTCGCTTTCGCTAAGAGGGCGCGCTTCACCGCGACCGCCAGCGGCGAGGTTGCCGCGAGTTTCTCCACCTTGTGGAATACGTGCCAGGCAATATGGCACCGGCTCGCCATCCACAACCAGTACGCGCTTATCTCCGTCTTTAATTGCAGGCAGATAGTTCTGTGCCATGCAGTAGCGGGTGCCGTGCAGCGTTAGCGTTTCGGCAATTACCGGCAGGTTGGGGTCACCTTCCTTCACACGAAAAATAGAAGCACCGCCCATACCGTCCAGCGGTTTAAGGATGATATCGCCGTGTTTTTCCCAGAACGCTTTCAGCTGAGCCTTGTTGCGAGTCACCAGTGTGTCTGGTGTCAGGTCGGCAAACCAGGCGGTATAAAGTTTTTCGTTACAATCGCGCAGGCTCTGGGGCTTGTTGACGATAAGCGTGCCTTTTTCCTCTGCGCGCTCAAGAATATAGGTGGCGTAAATATACTCCGTGTCAAACGGCGGGTCTTTGCGCATCAGGATAACGTTCAGATCGGCTAACGCCAGATCCTGTTCATCATTGAAGGTGTACCAGCTGTCGTAGTTTTGCTCAACGCTCAGCTTACGCGTGCGAGCACGTGCTTCACCGTTGTCCAGATACAGGTCCGCCATTTCCATGTAATATAACTCATAGCCGCGGCGCTGTGCTTCGAGCAGCATGGCAAAGCTGGTGTCTTTTTTGATATTGATGGATGAGATGGGATCCATCACGATGCCGAGCTTGATCATTCTTTTCTCCTTCAGCCCAGATCGCCAAACCGTACCTGAAGCGCGGTAATGGCGGTGAGCGCGGTGGTTTCAGTGCGCAAAATGCGCGGTCCCAGCAAAATATCGGTAAAGCCGTGGTTTGCCGTGCGAGCGATTTCATCTGCCGACAGCCCGCCTTCCGGGCCTATCAGCAACCTTACCTGCTTAACAGGCTCCGGGAGCGTGTTAATGCTCTGGCTGGCGCGCGGATGCAGATTAAGCTTCAACCCGTCTGTTGGCTCGCCGCACCAGTCTTCGAGTGCCATTACAGGGCGAATTTCAGGAACGCGGTTACGCCCACACTGTTCGCAGGCCGCAATGGCGATTTTACGCCACTGCTGCAATTTTTTATCAAGGCGTTCACCATCAAGTTTAACGCCGCAGCGCTCAGAAAGCAGAGGGGTAATAGTGTTTACTCCAAGCTCAATGGATTTTTGGATAGTAAATTCCATTTTTTCGCCGCGTGACAT